>NZ_JBEZEV010000121.1:0-16909 GCF_040649055.1 Micromonospora sp. NPDC049060 | reverse complement strand
ACCGGGGCCGGGGAGAGCCACCGGTCGCACCGCCGACGGTCAGGAGATGTCCCGCCGGCGCATCGCCCAGAGGGCCGCGCCGAGGATCACCACGAATCCGACCGCCATCATCACCGAGGACTGCTGCCAGGTGATGTCGAGCGTGTCCGGTTTGCACTCGCCGAAGTAGGTGGCCTGGCAGGTGTTCCAGTCCTCCAGGGTCACCTTCTTCTGCATCCACGCCACGGCGTAGGTCGGCAGCAGCCAGGCCTCGGCGAAGCGCACGCCGGCCATCGCCAGCAGGATGCCGAGGCCGAACTGCCCGACGACCATCAGGGCGATCACCCCGCCCAGGGCCATCGCGGTGTGCCGCCCCAGCGAGGCGAGCGCGAAGCCGATGGTCGCGGTGACCAGCGCGAGCACCAGCCCGCGCAGCCCGGTCAGGGCGAAGGACTGCCACGCCCCGGAGGTCATCTTCGCCGTGCTGCCACGGAACGTGGCGACCAGCCAGAAACTGCCGAACCAGAGCGCCGTCGTGGGCACCGCCAGGGCGACCAGCCCGGTGAGCAGCGCCGCCAGCTTCGTCAGCAGTACGGTCAGCCGCTTCGGCCGCCACAGCAGCAGGTTCATCATGCCGCCGGTGTTCCACTCCGCCCCGACGAACGAGGCCCCCACGACGAACCCGACCAGCGCGAGGATCGCCGCGAGCGGCAGCAGCGTGTCGCCGAAGTTCTCCCGGAAGTCGAACGTGGACGGCAGGAACCAGTCCGCCTGGATCGCGTCCCGGGGCGGGGGCTGGATCATCGCGCAGTCGTCGGGGAACTCCCCGGACTGGGCCGTGCCGGCCGCCTTCGCCTTCTCGCACGCCGCGCGGTACTCCGTGTTGTGGCGAACGTCCCGCTGCCACTGCTGGTCGGCGGCGCGCTCGGCCTTCGCCAGCGCGCTGGCGTCGATCTTCTCGTTGGTGAAGAAGACCCCGACCACCACGGCCGCGAGCACCAGCAGGCCCAGCAGGCCCATCCAGCGGGTGAAGCGCCGCTTGGCGAGCCGGCGCAACTCCGTACGGTAGAGGCTCACGCGCCCCACCCTCCCCCGGTGGGACCGGGCTGCCCCGCGCCACCGACCTTCGTGGACTGGTCGACCTGCCGGTGCTGGCCGGGTACCGGCGCGGTGGCGGTCAGTTCGAGGAAGACGCTCTCCAGGTCGACGGCGACCGGGGCGAGCTCGCTGACGTAGAGGCCCTGCTCGGCGAGGAGCCGGGTCACCGTGGCCGGCTTGTCGACCCCGGCGAGCATCAGGTGGTCGGCCTGACCCGCCACCCGGATCCCGGCCCTGGTCAGTGCGTCGGCGGCGACCGGCAGGTCGGTGACCGCCTCCAGCCGCACCCGGACCGCGCCCGAGGAGTGCTGGGCGAGCACCTGCTCGACCGGGCCGAAGGCCACCCGGCGGCCCAGCGAGATGATGGTGACCGAGTCGCAGATCAGTTGGATCTCGCCGAGGATGTGGCTGGAGAGCACCACTGTCATCCCCGACTCGGCGAGGTTGCGCGTCAGGGTGCGCATCTCCCGGATGCCGCCCGGGTCGAGGCCGTTGGCCGGCTCGTCCAGGATCAGCAGCTTCGGGTTCTTCAGCAGGGCCGAGGCGACGGCGAGCCGCTGCTTCATGCCGAGCGAGTAGGTCTTGACCCGCTCGCCGGCGCGGTCGCGCAGCCCGACCAGCTCCAGCACCTCGTCGACGCGGTGCTGCGGCACGTCGCCCGCGCCCGCGAGCAGGGACAGGGTGTCCCGCGCGGTGAAGTGCGGAAAGAACTGCGGGCTCTCCACGATGGCGCCGACCTGACCGGCGACGGCGGGCAGCGCCGCCGGCACCTCGTGGCCGAGGATCGTCATCCGGCCGCCATTGGGCCGGATCAGGCCGAGCAGCGTACGCAGCGTGGTGGTCTTGCCCGACCCGTTGGGGCCGAGGAAGCCGTGCACCTGCCCCTGTTCGACCCGCATGTCGAAACCGTCGAGCGCGTTGCGGGTGCCGCGCCGACGGCTCTTGTACGTCTTGCGGAGACCTTCGATCTCCAGGACAGCTGGCAAGCTGCACCTCCCCCGATGGGTGTATGACACGCGACACCATACGCGGTATGCAGGCACCCGCAATACCCGGTATGCATGCGACGCGCCGATCAGGTGAAGGGAAGGGGCGCTTCCTGTGCACCAGGCGTCAGGAAGGTGCCCTTTCTGACAACGTCAGGCGCAGATGACCGTGACGCCGGCGGCGCGGAACGCCTCCACCACCTCGGGGTTGGCTCCGGAGTCGGTGACCAGCGTCTCCACCCGGTCCACCGGGCAGATCCGGGCGAAGGCGTGACCGCCCAGCTTGGACGAGTCGGCGATGATGACGACCCGCTTGGCCCGGGCCACCATCAGGTTGTTCATCGCCGCCTCGCCCTCGTGGTGGGCGGCGGCGCCGAGCTGCGGGTCGATCGCGTCCACGCCGAGCAGGGCCACGTCGAGGGTGACCTCGCGCAGCAGCGCCCCGCCCAGCGGGCCGACCAGCTCGAACGACTTCGGGCGGACCACGCCGCCGGCCACCACGACCTTCATCCGGGAGCGGACCAGCAGCTCGTTGGCGATGTTCAGCGCGTTGGTGACCACGGTGAGCTGGGCGCCCTCGGCGCTGGTGTTCAGGTCGGGCCGGACGGCGAGGGCCCGGGCCACCTCCGTGCTGGTCGTGCCGCCGTTGAGGCCCACCACGGTGCCCGGCGAGACCAGCGCGGCGGCGGCGGCGCCGATCCGCTGCTTCTCCGCCGAGTGCTTGGCCGTCTTGTAGCGCAGCGGCAGGTCGTACGAGACGCCGTTGGCGACCGCGCCACCCCGGGTCCGGGTGATCATCTGCTGCTGGGCGAGCTGGTCGAAGTCGCGCCGGATGGTGGCCTGGGAGACGTCCAGCCGCTCGGCCGCCTCCTCGACGCTGACCCGGCCGTTGTCGGTCAGCATCTCGAGCAGGGCGTTCCATCTGGCGTACCGGTCCACCCGGGCCCTCCAGTTACTGCGCGGTCGGTGATTGATTGCGTGCACAGTAGTGCGCGAAACTACGAGGGCGCAAAACCCCGTCTTGCGCGATGCCGGGGCTGGTTGCCACAGCCAGCCGCTTTCGCGCAGAATAACGCGCGAAAGGCGGCTCTAACGAGCCGTATTGCGCACCGCTCCCCTGCGTAGGAGTTCTCATGTCGTACGTCGACGCCGAGATCGCGAGCCAGCCCGACTGCTGGCGGGAGGCGGCGCTACTCGCCGCCACCGCGACGGACCACCTCCCCCGCCCCGGGGAGCGGGTCGCCGTCGTGGGTTGCGGCACGTCGTGGTTCATGGCGATGGCGTACGCGGCCCGCCGCGAGCACCTCGGCCAGGGCGAGACCGACGCCTTCCAGGCCTCCGAGTTCCCGATTAGCCGGCGCTACGACCGGCTCGTCGCGATCACCCGCTCCGGCACCACCACCGAGGTCACCGAGCTGATCGCCGCCCTGCGCGGGCGGGTGCCGAGCACCGTCCTGGTCGGCGACCCCGACTCCCCCGCCGTCGCGCTGGCCGACGCGGCGGTGACCATGCCCTTCGCCGACGAGCGCTCGGTGGTGCAGACCCGCTTCGCGACCACCGCCCTGGCCCTGCTCCGCGCCCACCTCGGCGACAACATCGACGCGCTCGCCGCCGACGCGGAGGTGGCCGTACGCGCCCCGCTGCCGATCGACCCGACCCGCATCGAGCAGGCCACCTTCCTCGGCCGGGGCTGGACGGTCGGGCTCGCCCAGGAGGCCGCGCTGAAGTGCCGCGAGGCGGCCACCTTCTGGGCCGAGGCGTACCCGGCGATGGACTACCGGCACGGGCCCATCTCGATCGCCGCGCCGGGCCGGCTGGTCTGGGCGTTCGGCGAGCTGCCCGACGGGCTGCCGGAGGACGTGGCGGCGACGGGAGCGGCGTTCGTGCACAGCCGCACCCACGGCTGCCGCACGGTGCTCGGCAGCTGGGCGGCCGGGCGTACGCCCGTCGACCCGATGGCCGACCTGATCCTGGCGCAGCGCTTCGCCGTCGCGCTCGCCACCAGCCGGGGCCTCGACCCGGACGCGCCCCGGCACCTGACCCGTTCCGTGGTCCTCGCGTGAGGCCAGCCGACGTCGTCGTCGCGCTGGACGTCGGCGGCACCGGGATGAAGTGCGCCCTGGTCCGGGCCGACGGTGCCGTGCTGCACACCGAGCGGCACCCCACCGACGCGGAGCGCGGCCCGGACGCCGTCGTCGACACGGTCCTGGGGGTCGCCGAGGGGCTGGCCGGCAAGGCCCGCGCCGACGGGCTCGGCCCGGTCGCGATCGGCATCGCCGTACCCGGGGTGATCGACGAGGCGCGCGGGGTCGCCGTCTGGTCGGCGAACGTCGGCTTCCGGGACGTACCGCTGCGGGACCTGGCGCAGGCGCGGCTCGGACTGCCGACGGCGGTCGGCCACGACGTGCGCGCCGGCGGCCTGGCCGAGGCCCGGCTCGGCGCGGGCAGCGACGCCGCGCACGTCCTCTTCGTCGCGATCGGCACCGGCATCGCCGCCGCGCACCTGGTCGGTGGTGCGGCGGCCACCGGCGCGCACGGCGCCGCCGGCGAGATCGGCCACATTCTGGTACGCCCCGGCGGGCCTCGCTGCGGCTGCGGCCGTCCCGGGTGCCTGGAGGCGGTCTCCTCCGCCTCCGCGATCGGCCGGCTCTACTCGGCGCGGGCCGGCGTCCCGGCGACCGCCGCCGAGGTGGCCGACCGGGCGGCAGCCGGCGAGCCGCTGGCGGCGGACGTCTGGCGGGAGGCAGTGGAGGCGCTCGCCGACGGCCTCGCCACCGGCCAGGCCCTCTTCGACGTGGAGACCGTCGTGATCGGCGGCGGGCTGGCGCGGGCCGGCGCGCTGCTGTTCGACCCGCTGCGGGCCGCGCTGCACGAGCGGATGACGTTCCACCGGGAGCCGCGCCTGGTCGCGGCGGCCCTCGGCGACGAGGCCGGCTGCCTCGGCGCCGCCCTGCTCGCCCTCGACAGTCTGGAGAAGTGATGGCTCTTCGGGTGAACGGCAAGGTGGTGACCCCGACCGGCGTGATCCGGCAGGGCTGCGTGGAGGTGCACGAGGGCCGGATCCGGGCGGTGGCCGAGTACCCGTCGGTCCGCGACGGGCACTGGATCGTGCCGGGCTTCGTCGACATGCACACGCACGGCGGCGGCGGGCACACCTTCACCACCGGCGACGCCGAGCAGGCCCGACAGGCCGCCGACTTCCACCTGCGGCACGGCACCACCACCCTGCTGGCCAGCCTCGTCAGCTCGCCGTTCGTCCTCATGCGCTCGGCCACCGAGGCGTTCGCCCCGCTGGTCGCCGAGGGGGTGCTGGCCGGCATCCACTTCGAGGGCCCGTACCTCTCCTCCGCCCGCTGCGGCGCGCAGAACCCCGAGCACCTCCGCGACCCGTCCACCGACGAGCTGGCCGAGCTGATCGAGCTGGGCGGCGGGGCGGTCCGGATGGTCACCCTCGCCCCCGAGCGGGACGGCGCCCTGGAGGCGATCAAGCTGCTCACCGCGCACCGGGTGGTCGCCGCGGTCGGCCACACCGACGCCACGTACGACGAGACCCGCGCCGCCGTCGCGGCGGGCGCGAGCGTCGGCACCCACCTGTTCAACGGGATGCGGCCGGTGCACCACCGCGAGCCCGGCCCGGTGGTGGCCCTGCTGGACGCCCCGAACGTGGTCTGCGAACTGGTCGCCGACGGCGTGCACCTGCACGACGGGATGCTGGCCTTCGCCACCTCGACGGCGGGCCCCGAGCGGTCCGCCCTGATCACCGACGCGATGGCCGCCGCCGGCATGGCCGACGGCGAGTACGACCTGGGCGGCCAGACGGTCACGGTGGCGGACGGCGTGGCCCGGTTGGCCCGCGACGGCGCGATCGCGGGCAGCACCCTGACCATGGACGCCGCGCTGCGGCACGCGGTGGGCGCCGGGATCCCGATCGCGGACGCCGTACGGATGGCGGCCACCACCCCGGCCCGCGCCATCGGCCTCGGCGACCAGCTGGGCGCGCTCCAGGTCGGACTCCGGGCCGACCTGGTGGTGCTCGACGACGACCTGAACGTGGTACGGGTGATGCGCGGCGGCTCCTGGCTGGAGTGACGTGGGTCGGCGCGTGGCGGCCACCGGCGCCCGGAGCGTCGCCCTCAACAACAGCGAAGTGACGGCCCCGGCTCCCACCCGCGCGGAGGGGCTCGTCTCCGCGCTGTCGAGCTGAATCGTCTGCGACATCACGCGGGCCACCTAGCCCGAATCGTTTACGACATCAGCTCGACAGCGGTCGCCGAGGGAGTCCCGCTGCCTTCCAGGACCATCCACCACCGTCACCGCGTCGCCACCGGATTCGGGGCCCGGAATCGGGGCCGGGGGCGGAACCAGGGCCCGGCGGAGTCGGAGCGGTCCGGTTCAGCCGGCGGTGGGGACCTCGACGCCGAGCACCGCCTGCTCGTCGGGGCGGTGCACCAGCACGTCGGAGAGGAACGACTGCACGGCCGGGGCCATCCCGACATCCCGGCCGGCCCGCTCGGAGAGCAGCCACTTGTGCTCGATGATCTGGGCGAAGAGCTCCTGCGGCTCCAACTTGCGGCGCAGGTGCGCCGGCACGGCCCGGACCACCGGCTCGAAGACCTCGGTCAGCCAGCGGTGCGCGGCCTGGTGCTCGTCCATCAGGTAGCTCTCCGCCCGGTAGGCGTCCAGGTCGTTGAGCAGCCGGCGGGCCTGGTTCTCCTCGGCGTCGAGGCCGGTCAGGCGGAGCAGCCGCCGGGTGTGGTAGCCGGCGTCAACGACCTTCGGCCGGACCAGGTAGCGCCCGTTGTCGATCGTGGACATGGCCACCTCGGCGACGTCGAAGCCCAGCTCGTTGAGGCGGCGGATCCGCCCCTCGATGTCGTGCCGGGCCTCCCGCTCGACCTGCTGCTCGTAGGTGATCTCGTGCCACAGCCGCTCGTAGCGCTGCACGACCTCCTCGCAGACCACCTCCGGGTCGATCGACTCGTGCAGCAGCCCGGCGGCCTGGAGGTCGAGCGCCTCGCCGAAGATGTTGACCCGGGCGATCTCCAGGTCCTCGCCGCGCTGGCCGTTGGAGAGGGAGTGGTGCAGGGCGCCGGTCTCGGCGTCCACCAGGTAGGCGGCGAACGCCCCCGCGTCCCGCCGGAACAGCGTGTTCGACAGCGAGCAGTCGCCCCAGAAGAAGCCGGTCAGGTGCATCCGGACGATCAGGGCGGCGAGCGCGTCGAGCAGCCGGCCCATCGTCTCCGGGCGCAGGGTGTGCGAGAAGAGTGCCCGGTAGGGCAGCGAGAACTGCAGGTGCCGGGTGATCAGCACCGGGTCGAGCGGCTCGCCGTCGTCGGTCAGCCGGTCGGCGACGATCGCCACCGCCTCCACCGACGGGAAGTCGATCCGCTCCAGGGCGCGCAGCAGGTCGTACTCCCGCTCGGCGACCCGCTCACCCGTCTCCTTGACCGCGTAGACGTAGCCGCCGAGGCGGACGAAGCGGACGATGTGCCGGGAGATGCCCTGCGGCAACGCCACCAGGTGTTGCGCAGGCCACTCCTCCAGCGGGGCCGACCAGGGGAGGTCGAGCAGCGCCGGGTCCACGAGGGCCGAGGTGATCCGCACGGGACAAGTCTGACGGGTACCCCCCGCCGAGCGCCTCCCTTCGTGGCTCGGCACACAGGCGGCCCCGGCCCGTCCCCATCCGGCGCCGAGCGGGGCCGGTAGCGTGGTCGGGGTGCGGGAGACCACGACGGTACGGGCGAAGGTGCAGCTTCGGCCGGTCCGGCCGGCCGGCTGGTGGTTCGACGCGCTGCTGCTCGCCGGGTTCGCCGTGCTGACCCTGGCGCTCGCCCGGGGCCGGCTCCACGATCTCGACCTGGCGGTCAGCGAGTGGGCGTTCACGCACGACCCGGCACCGCTGTACTGGACCGCCCGGGTGTTCAACCTGCTCGGGCAGGGCGGCTGGCTGTTGATGCCGCTGTCCGGGGCGCTCGCCCTCGCGGTGGGGTGGCGTCGGCACTCCGTCCGGCCGCTGTTGCTGGTGGCGGGCGCTTTCGTGCTGACCTACCTGACCATCGGCCCCCTCAAACTGTGGACCGACCGGGCCGCGCCGAGCGCGACGGTCAAGGACCCGTTCCTGCCGCCCGGCGAGGCGGTGGAGATCTTCAACCAGTTGCCGGCCGGGGCCTACTCGATGTCCTACCCGTCGGGGCACGTCGCCAACGCGATCGTCTGGTACGGGGTGATCGCGGTGCTGCTGACCGCGCTGACCGCCGGGCGGCTGTCCCCGATCGCGTACCGGCTGGTCCGGTTCGCGCCGCCGGCGATCCTGCTGGTTACGACCACCTATCTGAACTTCCACTGGCTGACCGACGGGCTGGCCGCCCTGATGCTCGGTCTTGTCCTGGACCGGCTGCTGCACCGGGTGCCGTGGGACGACCTGCCGTTGCCGGGAGCACTGCGGGACTGGAACCGTCCGTTCATCTCCGCCCCCTAGGGTCGCGCCGTGGAGCAACTGGCGCGCCGGCTCGGCGTACGGGATGCGGTGGTCATCGGTCTGGGGTCGATGCTCGGCGCGGGCGTCTTCGTGGTCTTCGCGCCCGCCGCGGCGGCGGCCGGCGGGGCCGGCCTGCTGGCGGCGCTGGTGCTGGCCGGCTTCATCGCCTTCTGCAACGCGACCAGCTCGGCCCGGCTCGCAGCCCGCTACCCCGAGTCCGGCGGCACCTACGTCTACGGGCGGGAGCGGCTCGGCCCGTTCGCCGGGTTCCTGGCCGGCTGGGGCTTCGTGGCCGGCAAGACGGCGAGCTGCGCGGCGATGGCGCTGACCATCGGGGCGTACCTCTGGCCGGGGCAGGCCCGGCTCGTCGCCGTCGGCGCGGTGGCGGCGGTGACCGCCGTGAACCTGCGCGGCATCGGCAAGACCGCCACCGCGACGAAGGTCCTGGTGGGCGTGGTGCTGGCGGTGCTGGCCCTGGTCGCGGTGGCCGGCGCGGTCGGCGGCGACGTCTCGCTGGACCGGCTCGGCGACCTCGGCGGCGGCGGGCGGGGCGTGCTCACGGCCGCCGGGCTGCTCTTCTTCGCCTTCGCCGGGTACGCCCGGATCGCCACCCTCGGCGAGGAGGTACGCGACCCGGCGCGGACCATCCCCCGGGCGGTCCCGCTGGCCCTCGGCGTGGTGCTGGCGGTCTACCTGGTGCTCGCCGTGGTCACGGTCGGCGTGCTCGGGGCCGACCGGCTGGCCGGTTCCGCTGCGCCCCTGGCCGACGTGGTGACCGCCGCCGGGCTGCCCGGCCTGGCCTGGCTGGTGCGGGCCGGGGCGACGGTGGCGGTGACCGGGGTGCTGCTCTCCCTGCTCGCCGGGGTGGGGCGCACCGCGCTGGCGATGGCCCGCCGCCGCGACCTGCCGGGGGCGCTCGCCGCCGTCCACCCGGTGCACCGGGTGCCGCACCGGGCGGAGTTGGCCGTGGCCGCCGTGGTGGTGGTGATCGTGCTGCTGGGCGACGTACGCGGCGCGATCGGCTTCTCCAGCTGCACCGTGCTGGTCTACTACGCGATCACCAACGCCGCCGCGCTGACGCTGGGCCGGGACCCGGGCCGGCGGCTGCCGGTGCGGGCGCTGGCCGTGCTGGGGCTGGCCGGCTGCCTGCTGCTCGCGCTCAACCTGCCGCCGGCCAGCGTGCTCTCCGGCGGCGCCGTGCTCGCCGTCGGCGCCCTCTGGTACGCCGCGCGCCCCCGGCGAGCCTGACCCCGCCTCGGGCCCGGCGCGGCGGCCGTCACTCCTCCGGCTGGCGGGGCACGGGCGTGACCGGGTCCTCCGGCGGGGGCGCGGCCTCGCGGAGCAGGGCGTTCAGCCCGGCCCGGCGGGCCACCACCGTCAGCCGGTCGCCCGCGACGATCACCAGCCGGGCATCGGGCGCCCAGTCGAGGCGCTGGCCGGCCCGGGCGTGCGCCAGCAGGCGTACGCTCTCGGCCCGCCCGACGGCGGCGAGCGGCCTGCCGTCCAGCGACGACCCGGCGGCGACGGAGACCTCGGTGACCAGCAGCGCGTGCCGGCCGACCGGGATGGTGGCGATCACGGCGCGGTCCAGCAGCGCGGCGGAGAACGAGAACGCGGCGAGGTAGGACACGCTGCGCGAGACGCCGATGCCGAACGCCTGCTGGATGCGTTCGGCGAAGTGGCCGTCGAAGAGGCGCAGCACCACCTGGAGTTCCGGGTTGACGGCCCGACCGATGAGCGCCGCCTGGAGGTTGGTCTCGTCGTCGGTGGAGACCACCACCAGCGCCTGGCAGCCGCCCACGGACGCCGACTGGAGGGTCTCCTCCAGCGCGGCGTCGCCCACGATCAGCGGTACGCCGAGCCGCCGGGCCAGCGCCCCACCGCGCGGCTCGGGCACCTTGTCGATCGCCACCACCTCGACGCCGAAGTCGCAGAGCTGGGCCATCACCCGGGTGCCGACGTTGCCCAGCCCGACCACCACCACGTGCCCGGAGCGTTCGGGCTGGATGCGGCCGGAGTGCAGGGCCAGCCGGGCGTTGACGATGCCGTCCACCACCACGGCGGTGATCAGCGGGATCAGCGCCAGCCCGGCCAGGTTGAGCACCACCTGCATGACCTGCTCGGCGGCCGACTTGTCCGGGTTCGGATCCTGCCCGGTCAGCGTGGTCACCAGCGTCAGGTAGAGCGAGTCGGCCCAGTCCTCGTGCGCGGCGTAGCCGTTGAGCGAGCCGAGCACCCCGATCACCGCCAGCAGCACGATCACCGCGACGCCGATCTTGCGGGTGGCGAAGCTGCGTACCGCGCGCAGCAGCACCGTCAGGGGTCGGCGGCGCCGCCGGGCGCGCCTCAGCCGGCGGGCGGCCAGCTCCGTGCCCGGCGGCGTCCCGGTCGCCTCGGCGATCACCAGGTCGGCCGCGCGCCCGTCGGCGGGGAGCAGCCGGACCTGCTGCGGGTCGCGGGTGTCGGCAACCCCGCAGACCACGTCGGGCGGGCGTACGTCCTCGCGGCGGGCCACGTAGAGGGTGCGCCCGCCGTGCCGGAAGTGGGTGGGGGCGACCTCGCCCAACGCGGCGGCCACGAAGGCGGGGGCGGCCATGGAGGCGTCGGAGAGCACGGCCGAGTCGGGGAAGATCTGCCGCACCCCGTTGGCGAGGCCGGTGTTGAACATCCGCACCACCAGCCGCAGCCCGGGCTCGACCTCCTGCGCGCAGAGCGCGGCGTGCATGTTGCCGACGTCGTCCTGGTGCAGCAGGGCCAGCCCGTCGGCGCCGGCCAGCCCGGCCCGGCGGAAGGTCACCTCGTCCAGCCGGTCGGCGCGGACGACCTCGACGCCCTGGAGGTCCCGCCCGTCGGGCTCGTCCGAGCGCGGTCGTTCGGGCACGACCAGGGTTATCCGGACGCGGCCGGCCTGGAGCTCGGTGGCGAGCAGCGCCCGCACCACCCAGTAGGCGAGGGCGTCGCGACCACAGATCACGTAGTGCGCCCGTGCGTCCCCGTTGACCCGGAGCCGCCGGCCGGCACGCCGCGCACGATCCAGCAGGGGCTCCGCCATGTGCCGCATCGTAGTCAGCCGGTCGCGCCGGACGCAGCCCCGTGATCATGAACGCTGGTCGCGCCGGCATGTCCCTCCCGGTGACGGGTAGAGCACCCGCATGCAGACGTTCCTGCCGTACCCGGACTTCCTGGCCAGCGCCCGGACGCTGGACCAGAAGCGGCTGGGCAAGCAGCGGGTGGAGACCATCCAGGTGCTGCGCGGGCTGACCTGGCCCACGTACGGCTGGCGCAACCACCCGGCGGTGAAGATGTGGGCCGGGTACGAGGAGGCCCTCACCCGGTACGGGCTGGACGTCTGCGCGGTCTGGTGCGAGCCCGGCCGGGCCGACACGTGCGCGACCACGATGACCGCCGACCTCGCCGCCGCCTGCGGCCTGACCCGGGTCCGCACCCAGGCCGAGCTGGCCGAGGCCGGTGAGCTGCCGCCCTGGCTGGGCCGCGACGATCTGCACCTGAGCCACCGCTCGTCGCTGCTGCGCAAGGACCCCGGCCACTACGGGCCGCTCTTCGGCGACGACGTCCCGCCCGACCTGGAGTACGTCTGGCCCACCTCGGACCGCGAACGCCGCTGCCTCCCGCCGCCGGAGTGAAGGCGGGGCACGTCAGGCGCTTCCCGCGGGAAAGGGTTCCCGCGATGGCTGAGCGGGCAGACTGGAGACCCACCCGGCGGGAAGGTGCACATGGCACTGTCGAAAGTGGTCGGTCGACTCATCGGCGTACGCGAGCACGAGGTGGACCCGGGCGGTGGTGGCGCCCCCCGCGTGCCGGGCCGGGTCGAGGCGGTGGTGGTCGGCGGCGGGATCGCCGGCATGTCGGCGGCGGTGGTGCTGGCGGAGCGGGGGGTGGCGGTGACGGTGCTGGAGGCCGCGCCGACGCTCGGCGGCCGGCTGGGCGCCTGGCCGGAGACGCTCGCCGACGGCACCCGGCAGATGAACGAGCACGGCTTCCACGCGTTCTTCCGGCAGTACTACAACTGGCGCTCCATCCTGCGCCGCGCCGACCCGGGGCTGGGCTTCCTCAAGCCGGTCCCCGGCTATCCGATCCTCAGCGAGCGGTGGCCCACCGAGGAGTTCGGCAAGCTGCCGCCCGCGCCGCCGGCGAACCTGCTGGCGCTGCTGCTGCGCAGCCCCAGCCTGCGCCTGCGCGACCTGCGGGGCATGGACCGGGACGCGGCGCTGCCACTGCTCACCTACGACCCGGTGCGCACCTACGCCGAGTTCGACGACAGCACTGCCGACGCGCTGCTCACCTCGCTGCGGCTGCCCGACCGGGCCCGCGCGATGCTCTTCGAGGTCTTCTCCCACTCGTTCTTCAACCACGAGGCGGAGATGTCGGCGGCGGAGATGATCGCGCAGTTCCACTTCTACCTGCTGGGCAACCCGGAAGGGCTGGCCTTCGACTGCCCCGACGAGGACTACGCGACGGCGATCTGGGAGCCGCTGACCCGGCACGTGGAGAAGCACGGCGGCCGGGTGCTGACGGGCGCCGCCGCCACCGCCCTGACCCGCGAGGGCGCCGGCTGGCGGGTGGCCACCGCCGACGGCACGTCGTACCCGGCCGGGCACGTGGTGCTCGCCGTCGATCCGCCCGCCCTGGCCGCGCTGGTCGCGGCCTCGCCCGGCCTGGCCGACCACGCGCCCCGGCTGGCGGCGCGGATGCCCGCGTTCGGCCGGCCCGGTCCGCCGTACGCGGTGGCGCGCTTCTGGTGCGACGGGGACGTCTCCGCTGACCGGGCGGTGTTCAGCGGGGTGTCCCGGCAGCCCACTCTGGACTCGGTGACCCTCTACCACCGGCTGGAGCACGAGTCCCGCCGCTGGGCCGAGCGCACCGGCGGCTCGGTCGTGGAGCTGCACGCGTACGCCTGCGACGCGGGCGTGCCCGCCGAGGAGCTGGCCGAACGGATGCGGGTCGAGCTGACCGCGCTCTGGCCGGAGGCGGCCCGGCTGCGGGTCCGCGAGCTGCGCGCCCGGGTGGAGGCGCAGGCGCCGGCGTTCACGCCCGGCAGCCACGCCTGGCGGCCGGGGGTGCGCACCGACGCCGACGGGCTCTACCTGGCCGGCGACGGCATCCGGACGGACTTCCCGAGCGCGCTGATGGAGCGGTCGGCGGCGACCGGGATCATCGCGGCCAACCACGTCCTGCGGGCCGAGGGCGGCGCGGCGGAGCGGGTCCGCTCGATCCGGCCCCGGGGCCTGCTCGCCGGACGGGGCTGACCGGCCCGGGGTCTGCGCGACGGGCGGGGCTGACCGGCCCGGGGTCTGCGTGCCGGGCGGGCTGACCGGCCCCGGGCCTGCTCGCCCGGCGATGAGGAGCAAAACGGGCAAATAGGCCGTTCAGTTCACCTAGGCTGATCTTCTGGGGTGAGCCGGGAGGTCAGCGGGATGTCGCCGCGCACGGACGACGGCCCGCTCGTCGCCGACGTGCCGCGGGACGACGCGTACCCGCTGATCCGCGACGAGCGGGCCTGCGTCGTGACCGCCCTGCGGCTCGGCTGGTGGATGGCGGACGCCTACCACCACGCGCGGACCGCCGAGCTGCGCGATCCCGGGGCCGACCGGCCGGCGGGCGCACCGGCGAAGCTGTCCAACCTGACCGAGATGTCGGGGCGGCGGCGCATGCAGATGTACCTGGACGGCGTGGAGGTCGCGCTCACCCAGATCGCAGAGCTGACCCGGCGCGTCGGCCCCGTGCCCGCCACCGCCGACGCGCGGGGCCGGGTGGCCGACGGGTCCGCCGACGCCCTGCTGCTCGCCCTCGACGACCTGAACGTGGAACTGCTGCGCTGGACGATGGCCACCAACCAGCGGGTGGGGCTGGCGTACCGGCTGGGACGCTCGCTGGCCGACACCGTCCGGTACGGCGACGCCGTGCGGAACGGCGACGCCGGGCAGGTGGCCCAGCGCTTCGGCGGACGGCAGTTCGAGATCGGCCGTTGGCTGGGCGAGCTGGCCAGCGTGCTGCCGCCGTACTCGGCCGCGGTGGTCCGCCACTCGCTGTCGGCGTGGGCGTCGGCGGTCACCAGGGCGGGCGTGGGCGACCCGACCGAGGCGGGGCTGCCCGAGCTGGCCCGCGAGCTGCGCAACCAGGGCGAGCTGTGGCAGGGCGTACTCACCGGCGGGCTGCACCCGAGGGACCTGCTCGACGAGGAGGACTACGCCATCGTCGCCCGGAACCTGATCGTGCGGGACCGGAGGCTGGTGGTGCAGGCCGTCCGGGGGATCTTCTGGCCGGTGCTCGTACCGCTGCTCGCCGTGCTGTTCGCCGTGGTGTGGGTGAGCGCGCTCGCCGCCGCCGGCCCGCCGGTGACCCGGGCCGCCGTGGCCCTGCTCGGGCTGGGCGCCGGGCTGGCCGCGATCTGGCGCACCGTCTCGGGGCCGGCGCTCGCGGTCGCCGGGGAGGTCAACCGGCCGCTGCTGGAGAGCGAGCTGACGGCGCGGATGGCCGTACGCATCGACCGGCCCCTGGCCGCCGCGCGGGCCGCCGGCCGGGCCCGCCGGCAGCGCCGCCCCGACGAGCCGGGGCCTCGATCGAAATCCGTTGCCCCTCTGTCCCCCGCAGACCTACCGTGATCGCGCAAGGTCAACCACCGCCGCGGGAGCTGGTCATGTCGATGTCGCACGTCACCGGTGTGCCGTCGTGCCTGCCCACGCGTCCGGCATCGCCGGCCGGCGGCGGTCGTCACCGTGCCGAAGACCCCGGGGGCGGCCGGCCCGACTGACGCGTGCCCGCACGACGTCGAGCCGCCCGTCCGTAACCCGGACCGGGCGGCTCTTTCGCGCTCCGGCCCGTCCAGCTCGTCACCGCCACGAAGGGAGACACCGGTGGACGCCGTCCTCGTCGTCAACGCCGACCTCGGCCCGCTGCACCGGGTCACCGTCCAGCACGCGATCCGGATGCTCTGCCGGCGGGTCGCCGAGATCCACGAGGCCGAGCCGGACCGGGTGATCGGGGTGTTCCCGATGCCCCGGGTGGTGCGCCTGGTCCGCTACGTGGTGACCCGGTGGCGGTTCAGCGCCGGACCGGCCTGGTCCCGCGCGGGCGTGCTGCGCCGCGACGGGCGCTGCTGCGCGTACTGCGGGGGGCCGGCCGGCACCATCGACCACATCCTGCCCCGCTCGCGCGGCGGCCGGAACACCTGGCGGAACACGACGGCCGCCTGCTACGGCTGCAACCAGCACAAGGGCGACCGGACGCCGGCCGAGGCGGGCATGCCGCTGCGGCGTGAGCCGGCCGTGCCGAGCTGGGCGGCGCTGACGGGGCGGTGACGGACCGGCCGGCGGGAACGGGGGGCCGCGTCGGGGGTACGCCCTCGGCGCGGCACCCGTCGGCCCCCCACCCACGGGAGGTGGAGCGGTCAGTGCCGGGCGGGCGGGGTCCAGCCGAAGCGGGCCGGGCGGCGCTCGTGGAAGGCGGCCACGCCCTCGCGGGCCTCGCCGCTGGCCCGGACCTGCCCGTGCCACCAGGCGATCCGGTCCTCGTCCGCCCGCCCGTCGACGATCTCCTTGGCGGCGGCGACGCTGAGCTGCGACCGGGCGACCACGGCGGCGGTGAGCTCGGCCACCCGGGCGGCGAGCCCGTCGCCCGGCAGCAGCTCGTCGACCAGGCCCACCCGCAGCGCCCGCTCGGCGTCGATCAGCTCGGCGGTGAAGAGCAGGTGCTTGGCCACGGCCGGGCCGACCAGCCGGGCCAGCCGGCGGGTGGTGGGCGCCGGATACACCAGGCCCAGCCGCGCCGGCGGCACGCCGAACCGTGCGTCGGTGGTGGCGACCCGTAGGTCGCAGGCGACGGCGAGCTGACAGCCGCCGCCCACGCACGCGCCCCGGACGGCGGCGACGGTGGGCTTGGCGAAGGCGGCGAGCCGCTCCTCGGCGGCCACCGCGATGCTGGCGTCACCGGCGTCCAGCAGCTCGTCCAGGTCGCCCAGGTCCGCGCCGGCGCAGAAGGTGTCCCCCGCGCCGGTGAGCACCAGCGCCCGGACGGCCGGGTCGGCCTCCAGCCCGTCGAGCAGCTCCGGCAGCCGCCGCCACATGGCGGTGGTCATCGCGTTGCGCCGCGCCGGGTTGCGGATCACCACCGTCGCCACCGGCCCGGCCACCTCGACGAGGAGTTCCGCGTCCGCCACCGTCACCACCCCTTCGACGTCCCGTCCGGCCGCCGGGAGCGGCGACGCGTGCGGCGACCATAACGGCGCCGGCCCGGCGACCACCCTGGCGGGGTGGATCCCAGGTAAACGTAGTGGGCGACATGCCTCGGATATCCCAGTACGGCGAGCGTCAGATCCGCAATGCCGCGAGGATCATCAAGGTGGGGCAGG
>NZ_JBEZEV010000120.1:0-17646 GCF_040649055.1 Micromonospora sp. NPDC049060 | reverse complement strand
CTCGGGCGGCATGCGGCAGCGCGCGATGATCGCGATGTCGCTCGCCCTGGACCCGGAGGTGCTGATCGCGGACGAGCCGACCACCGCGCTCGACGCGTAGCGCACGCAGCTCGTGGCGGGCCGTGTCGCGGTCGCGTTCGGCCTGGGTGCGCAGGGCCTCGGCGGCGCTGGCCTGCTGGCGGGCGTCGTCGCGGGCGGCCTCCGCCCGGTCGGCGCGGTCGACGGCGGCCGTGGCCCGCTCGGCGGCGCGCCGGGCCTCGTCGTGGGCGGCGTCGCGTTCGGCGGCGGCGGACCGGGCCTCCTCGCGGGCCCGGACGGCGGACGCGGCGGCGTCCTCGGCGTCGCGGCGGGCCTCGTCGCGTTCGGTCTGGGCCGCCGCGACCTGGGTCGCCGCGTCGGCGCGGGCCTGCGCGAGCTGGCGTTCCACCCCCACCGGGGACAGCTCGGCGTGCAGGGCGTCGGCGAGGGTCTCCGCGACCTGCTCCAGCCGGTCGACCGCCTCCCAGGTGCGGGCCACCTGACCGGGTAGGCCGGGGGCGTTGCGGTGCCGCATCCGGCTGTTGCGCGAGGCCCGCTGGCAGGCGCCGTCGTTGTCGCGGCAGTAGCGGAACGGCCGGCCGGCGCCGACGCGCTGCGGCACCTGGCGTCCGCAGTGGGCGCAGGGGCGGGTCTCGGCGGGGGTGGGCTCGGCGTCCATCGAGGGCGCAGTCTACTGCCGGGCCCGGTGGCCACCGGCGGTGCGCCCGCCGCCCCCGGATCGCAGCGATCCCGGCCCGCCCGACGCGCGACGAAGACGGGTGCGCGACGGCGGCGGACCTGGGACGGGCGGCGGCGGTCGGCTGCTCAGCCGGCCGTGCGGGCCGTGCGGTCCAGGGTGTAGCGGCGTTGCAGCAGCAGCGCGACGAGCATCGCCGCCGCGGGCAGCAGCCCGAAGCCCCAGCGGATCGCGGTCAGCGCGCCGTCGGGCTGCGTGACGCCCTCGCCGGCGGTGGAGGCGACGAAGCCGCCCGCGGCCAGGCACAGCGAGTACGCCCACGGGCCCAGCGCCGCGCCGGTGGCCTCGGTGGCCGTCCAGACCCCGGTGTAGGTGCCGGCGGCGCCGCCGCCGGCGCGGATGACGTCGGGCACCATCGAGAACGGCAGCAGTTGCATGCCGGCGAAGGCGACTCCGAGCACCGCGACGGCGGCCACCAGCACGGGCAGCCCGGCGGGACGGCCGACGGCGAGGACCAGCGAGCCGGCCGCGAAGGCGCCCTGGGCGCCCAGCAGCGCCCGCTGCTTGCCGATCCGGCGGGCCAGCGTCAGCCACGCCGGGGTGACCAGCAGCGCCGGGGCGACGAACGCGGCCACCAGCACGGTGGTCAGCCCGGGGCGGCCCAGCTCGTACTCGGCGTAGTAGGGCACCGCGGCCAGGACCAGGTGGGTGGTGGTGGACATGGCCAGGTACGCGGCGACCAGCCAACGGAACTGCCGGTCGCGCAGCGCCACGACGAGTGCCCGCCAGCCGCCGCCGTGCGGTGCGGGCGTCGCGGCGGCGGCCCGGCGCAGCCGGGCGATGCCCGCCACGCCGACCAGCATGGCGGCCAGCATCCCGACGGCCAGCAGCACGCCCATCCGCTGGTAGCCGGCCCGGCTGGCGTCCTCGCCGCCGGCCAGCAGGGGTGCCAGCAGCCCGGAGACGAGGATGCCGAGGGTCAGCACCACCATCCGGAAGGCCATCAGCCGGGTGCGCTCGTGGTAGCCGATGCGCAGGTCGGCGGGGGTGGCCAGGTAGGGAACCTGGTAGGCGGCGAACAGCAGGTTGCCGGCGACGAAGGCGAGCGCCACCCAGGCTGCGGCCGGTGCGCCGGTGAGCCCGCCGGGCACGGCGAACAGCGTGGCGAAGGCCAGCGGCAGGGCGCAGCCGAGCAGCAGCAGCCGGCGCCGGTCGCCCCGGCGGGCCTGTTCGACGTCGCAGCGGTGCCCGATCCAGGGGTGCAGCAGCACGTCGGCGATCTTCGGCAGCAGCAGCGCCAGGCCGGCCAGCCAGGGGGCGACGGCCAGCACGTCGGTGAGGAAGTAGAGCAGCAGCAGACCGGGCACCGTCACCCAGACGCCCATGCCGAGGGAGCCGGCGGCGAAGCCGAGCAACGGCCCACGGGGCAGGGCGGTGGTGGTGTCCGTACCGGCCGGCTGCTGGTCGAGCCCGGTCATGGCGGCCTCCTCGGCGGGCACGCCGCCCGCAATCCAACGGATGCTGGATTGTAGGGGCAGAATGGCGGCCATGACCATGCCCCGCCGTCGACCCGGGCGGCCCCGCCGCGAGGAGACCCGACCGACCCGGGAGGTGGTGCTCACCGCCGCGACCGCGCTGTTCGCCCGGCGGGGCTTCGACGCCGTCGGGCTGCGGGAGGTCGCGGCGGCCGCCGGCGTCGACGTCGCCACGGTCTCGCACCACACGGGTACGAAGGCGCAACTCTACGACGCCTGCTTCGCGCGGGTCTTCGCCGCCGAGCGGGAGGCGCTCGAGGCGGCGGCCGGGCGCGCCCGGCAGGCCCTGCACAGCGGGCCCGGCGAGGTCCGGCGGGCGCTGCACGACCTGGTGGACGTGTTCGTGGACTTCCTGGAGGACCGGCCGGAGACCACCGCGTTGTGGCTGCGCCGCTGGTTGGAGCCGCAGCGGCACGCCGAGCTCGACGAGCGCTACGCGGCGCCGCTGTACCGGCTCGTCGCCGACCTGCTCAGCGCCGCCGCGGCGGCCGGGGCGCTGGTCGAGCCGGCGCCGCACGTGACGGTGCGCAGCCTGGTGTGGGCGGTGCACGGGCACGTGGTGGCCCTGGCCGCCGGCGGGGGGTCGCAGGCGCGCGAGCGGCGGGAGTTCCGCGCGTTCGTGCACCGCTTCCTCGACGGACTGTACGGGCCGGCCACGCCTTGACGTGCCGGCCCGCACCGGGCCATTATCCAACGCACGTTGGATTAACGGGGAGGAGCCGGCGATGGATGCGCAGCCGTCCGTGGCGGTCATCGGCGCGGGCGCGGCCGGACTGGCCACCCTCAAGGCACTCGCCGACGTCGGCGTGCCCGCCGTCTGCTTCGAGTCGGCCGACCGCGTCGGCGGCCTCTGGGTGTACGGGGCGCCCGGCTCGCCCGCGTACCGGACCCTGCACCTGAACACCAGCAAGACCCGCACCGAGTTCGTCGACCACCCCATGCCGGCACACTGGCCGGACTACCCCGACCACGCCCGGGTCGCCGGCTGGCTCACCGACTACGCCGACCGGTTCGGGCTGCACGACGCGGTGCGGCTGCGGCACACCGTCGACCGGGTCGAGCGGGGCGGCGACGGCCGGTGGACGGTGCACGCCGACGGACCCGACGGCGGTGTCGAGGTCACCGTCGACGCCGTCGTCGTCGCCAACGGCCACAACCGGGCGCCGAAACCGCCCACCCCCGCCCACCCGGGCGACTGCACCGCCGAACAGCTGCACAGCCACGCCTACCGGGGCCCCGACCAGCTCGCCGGCCGGCGGGTCCTGGTCGTCGGCGGCGGCAACTCCGCGATGGACATCGCCGTGGACGCCTCGTACGCGGCCCGGCGCACCCTGCTGTCGCTGCGCCGGGGCGTCTGGGTGGTGCCGAAACACCTCCTGGGCCGCCCGTCGGACACCCTCAACGGCGCCCTGGCCCGGCGGTTGCCGTGGCGGCTGCGCCAGCGCATCACCCAGCGGCTGCTCGCCGCGACCGTCGGCGCGCCCACCCGCTACGGCCTGCCCGCCCCCGCGCACGGCTTCCTCCAGGACCACCCCACGTTGTCGGACGGGCTGCTGTCCCGGCTGACCCACGGCGAGATCGAGCCCCGCCCCGGCATCGCCGGCTTCGACGGCGACCGGGTCACCTTCACCGACGGCCGCGTCGACGAGGTCGACCTGGTCATCTGGTGCACCGGCTACCGGGTCGAGATCCCGTTCCTCGACCCGGCGCTGCTCGGCGACGGGGCGGACACCCTGCCGCTGTACCGGCACGTGTTCCACCTCGACGCGCCCGGGTTGGCGTTCGTCGGGCTGATGCAGTCCACCGGTGCGGCGTTCCCGCTGGTCGAGGCGCAGGCCAAGCTGGTAGCGGCGCAGCTCTCCGGCCGCTACGCGCTGCCCGAGACGCACCGGCAGCGCGCCGCCTGCCGGGCCGAACTGCGCGCCGCCACCGCCCGGTGGGGGCAGCGCCGGCCCGCCATGCGGGTGGACTTCGACGCGTACCTGGCCGAGCTGAGGCGGGAACTGGCCGCCGGCACCCGCCGCGCCCGCGGCAGCGGGGCCACGGCATGAGCGGGCTGGCGGGTCGCCGGGTGCTGGTCACCGGGGCCAGCGGCACCTTCGGCCGGCACCTGTGCGCCGCGTTCACCGCCGCCGGGGCACGGGTCGTCGGCATCGACCGCCAGCCGGGCACCGTCGCCGTCGACCGCGACCCGGGCGACGGCGACGGCGAGGGCGTGCCGGTGCTCGGCTGCGACCTGACCGACCCAGCCGCCGTGGCGCCCACGGTCGCCGCCGCCGTGGACCGCCTCGGCGGGCTGGACCTGCTGGTCAACAACGCCGGCGTCGGCGGACCCGCCCCGGCCGAGCTGCCGCCCGACGAGGTGGTGCGCCAGCAGCTGGAGGTGAACCTGCTCGCCGCCTGGCGCACCACCGCCGCCGCGCTGCCCGCCCTGGAGGCCGCCCGGGGACGGGTGGTCTTCGTCGCCAGCCGGATGGCCCTGCTGCCGCTGCCGCTGGCCGCCGCGTACGGGGTCAGCAAGCGGGCGCTGGTCGCCTACGCCGACGCGCTGCGCCACGAGGTGGGCAGCCACGTCGGGGTGAGCGTCGTCTACCCGAGCATGGTCGCCTCGCCGATCCACGACAGCACCGCCGACGCCGGCCTGTCCCTGAACGGGGTGTCCCGCCCGGAACCGGTGGCGGGGGTGGTCGCGGCGATCCTGCACGCCGCCACCGCCCGGCGGGCGCCCCGGGACGTGGCCACCACCAGGCGCGGACGCCTCGAACTGGCCCTCGCCCGGCACGCGCCGAGGCTGGCCGACCGGCTCGTGCGCCGTACCGTCGCCGCCCGGCTCGCCGCCGGTGACCTGGACGCCGCGCCGCTGGCCGCCGGGATGCGGCGCCGGCACCGCGCCGGCTGACCCGTCAGTCCGGCGCGGCTGTCAGTCCGGCGCGCCGAAGGCCACCTCGACCGGCGTCGCCGCGGCCAGGTCCACGTCCCGTGCGCCGTACGGGCTGCGCACGCCGATCCGCTGCGCGACGGGGGAGCACAGGCGGGCCCGCACCCGCCCCGGCGACCAGGACAGCTCCTCGACGCCGACGCGGCCCCGGCAGACCACCCCGCGCAGCACCCCCGCGTCCAGGCCCGGCAGCGCGGCCGGCAGCAGCCACAGCAGCCCCGGGCGGGACTGCACCAGCGACTCGATCAGCACCGCCGGCAGGGCGTGCGCGGCGTCGGCGTTGTACGTCACCAGGCCCGGGTTGTGCGCGCTCATCAGGGACCGGAAGAACATGTCGTTGCCGACGATCTTCAGCAGGTTCACGGCGGTCAGCGCGCCATCGTGCAGCCGGGCGGCGGCCAGCGCCCGGTGCAGGCTGCCGTGCGCGGAGAGGTTCTCGTCGCCGCGCAGCGTCAGCGCCCGGTGCGCGGCCCGGGCCAGCTCGGGGGTGTCGTCCGGGTTGATCTCGTCGAGCGGCCACACCGGATAGAGGTGGCTGACGTGACGGTGGTCGTCGTCGCCGTGGTAGCCGGGCCACGCCCACTCGGCCAGCGCCCCGCGCCCGTCCACCCGGTACGCGGGCAGCCGCCCCAGCAGCCCCGCCCACCGGTCCGAGCCGGTCACCTCGGCGGCGGTACGCAGGGCGTGCCGGGCGGCGGCGATGTCCATCGTGGCGTTCACCGCCACGTGCACCGCCCGCCCCCGCTCGTCGTGCGGGCCGGTCTCCGCCGAGTACGACGGCACCACGACCACCGCGCCCGCCTCGTCGGTGACGGTGAGAAAGTCGGCGAAGAAGTCCGCCACCTCCGCCAGCCAGCCGGCCAGTTCCCCGAGAGGCGCACCGGTGACCAGGTGCTGCTCGTGCAGCGGGTGCAGCAGCCAGTCCGCGCCGGGCAGCCACGCGGCGAAGGGCCAGTCCTCGTGCAGGTGGAACAGGTGGCCGTGCTCGCCGTCGGTGCGGCTGGGCGCCAGCAGCCCCCGGGCCCCGTAGATCGCCCGCGCGTTGCGCCGCCAGTCGTCGACCTGGCCGCGTACCAGGTTGGCGTGGGCCGCGGTCACCTCCGGCAGGGCGCCGACGTTCGCGCCGGCCAGTTGCAGGTTCAGGTTGGCGTCGGTGGTGAAGTCACCCGCCCAGGCGGCGTCCCACGAGCCGAGCCACAGCCCGGTCAGCCGGGGCGGCAGGACACCGCTGGAGCTGAGCAGCAGGTAACGGCCGGCGTGGAACAGCCGCTCCAGCAGGGCCGGCCGCAGCGTGCCCGCGTCGGCGTCCTGCGCCGCGAGCAACTCGCCCACGGGCAGTTGCCGCTGCGCGTCCGGCACCCGCAGGTCCAGGCTCACCCGCCCGTAGGCGCGGCCGTGCAGCACGACGTGCCGGGCCAGCAGCGTCTCGTAGTCGTCGCCGGCGTGGGCCGCCAGCCGCTCCTCCAGCTCGCCGGTGCGCCACGGCGGCGTGTCGGGACGATCGAGCGCCGTGGTCAGCAGCGCCGGGCCGCGCACCGCCACCCGGTCGTCGCCGAGGACCGCCACGTCGCCGCGCAGCAGGGTGAGCCCCTCGAAGCCGTACGCGCCGCCCGCGTCGGGGTAGCGGCCCCGCACCCGCAGGAAGACCAGCTCCCCCCGGCGGTACGCGGCGACGGTGTAGCGCACCGAATCCGGCCGGCCCGGCAGGTCCCCGGTGGCGCCCACCTCGCAGGTGCCCGCGTCGACGTGGGTGACCACCAGCGCGTCGGCCCGGGAGACGAACGAGCGTCGCCGGCCGCCCGCCCACTCGACGACGACCTCCCCGGTGGTGAACTCGGTGCGGCGCCGGTAGCCGTGGACGGGGCCGGGCGCCACGGCGTCGACGGTGAGGGCGAAGCCGGGATGGAACGACTGCGTCCAGCGCAGCACCCCGTCGCCGGCGAGCAGCCGGCTGGCCTCGGCGCGCCGGCCGGCGAGGATCAGCTCACGGACGCGGGGCAGCAGGGCGGCCAGCTCGGGTGGCCGGGCGTCGCGGGTGCCGTTGGGCAGGACGAAGCGGTGGTGGTTGACGATGATGCGTTCGGCGTGCGGCCGGCCGTACACCATGATCCCGGCCTCGCCGTTGCCGGAGAGGAACGCGTCCTCCCAGCGCCCGGCGGGGGCGGTGTCGACGATGCGGTGCGCGGCGGGGGACGGCCCGGTGGTCACCGGCCGGCCCTCGCCGCCGGGGCGGGGGCGGCGGTGCTGCCGCGTACCGTCAGCCGGGGCGGCAGCAGGGTGACCTCCGGCACCGCCTCGCCGTCGAGCTTGCGCATCAGCAGCGACACGGCCTGCGTGCCGATCTCCTCGGCGGGGACGGGCACGGCGGTGAGCATCGGGCTGGCCTGCTCGGCGAAGCGGTCGGGGCAGACGGCGACCACCGACACGTCCTGCGGCACCCGCCGGCCCAGCGCGGGCAACGTGGCCAGCACCGGGTCCACGGCGGCCTCGTTCTGCACGATCAGCCCCGACACGTCGGGGTGGCGTTCCAGCAGGTCGGTGAGGGTGCGGCGGACGGCCGCCGCCCCCTCCTCGCAGGGCAGCGCCACCGCGTCGACGCCGTGCCCGGCGGCGGCCTCGACCACGCCGGCGCGGGTGCGGTGCGCGAAGCCCGTGCCCCGGTCGTAGACGGCGGCGGGCGCGCCGAGCAGCGCCACGCGCCGGTGCCCCAGCCCGGCCAGGTGCGCGACGCAGGCCCACCCGGCCCGGTGGAAGTCCAGGTCCACACAGGTCAGGCCGGTGGCGTCGGCGGGCAGGCCGATGAGCACGCTGGGCCGGGCCAGCGCCCGCAGCAGCGGC
Source organism: Micromonospora sp. NPDC049060 (assembly GCF_040649055.1). NCBI lineage: Bacteria > Bacillati > Actinomycetota > Actinomycetes > Micromonosporales > Micromonosporaceae > Micromonospora > Micromonospora sp. NPDC049060. The sequence goes on along the minus strand of NZ_JBEZEV010000120.1, from coordinate 9,620 downwards.
ACCCGCGGGTCGTCCAGCTCCACGTCCATGACCAGGACGCCGTCGACCAGGGCGGTGGCGGCGACGCGCCGCAGGCCGGCGGGCCCCTCGTCGGAGGTGACCAGCAGCACGTCGTGGTCGAAGCGGCGGGCGGTGGTGACCACGGCCATGGCGAACTGCATCACCACGGGCACCTGCATCCCCGCGCGCAGCGGCAGCACCAGCGCGATCACGTTGGCCCGCCGGCTGGCCAGGGCCCGCGCGCCGGCGTGCGGGTGGTAGCCGAGCGACCGGATGCTGGCCAGCACCCGGTTGCGGGTCACCTCGGAGATGACCCGCTTGCCGCTGAGCACGTACGACACGGTGCTCACCGCGACCCCGGCGTGCCGGGCGACGTCGGCGATGGTGGGCTGCCCGGGCGACGGGCGCCCCCGCGCCCCCCTCACCGCGCCCGCCCCGACGCCGGCACGGCCGCCCGGCCGTCGGGGGCCGCCTCGTCGCCGCGTACGGCGAGGGTGCCGACCAGCCGCACGTCGCGCGCGGAGCGCCCGACCAGGACGGTGTGGGTGGCGTCCTCCACCACCCGCCGGCCCCGGGTCTCGTCCCACCAGCTCAGCTCGGCGGTACGCAGCCGCAGCCGCACCACCTGCCGCTGCCCCGGCGCAAGGCTGATCCGGGCGAAGTCCCGCAGCTGGCGCAGCGGCTGCTTGACACGGGAGCGGCGCTGGCGCGTGTAGAGCTGCACGACCTCCTCGCCGGGGCGGTCGCCGGCGTTGGTGACCTCGACGCTCACCTCGACCTCCTCGCCGGCGGTGGCCTCGTCGACGCTCAGCCGCAGGCCGGCGTACTCGAAGCGGGTGTAGCTCAGGCCGTGGCCGAACGGGTACAGCGGGTCGCCCCGGTGGTACAGGTAGGTGGCGTCGGAGCCGATCACGTCGTAGTCGAGCAGGTCGGGCAGTTCGGCGGCGTCGGCGTACCAGGTCTGGGTGAGCCGGCCGCCGGGCTCGGCGTCGCCCAGCAGCACGTCGCCCAGCGCGGTGCCGTGCTCCTGGCCGCCGTGCGCCGACCAGAGCACCGCCGGCAGGTGCCTCTCGGCCCACCCCACGGCGTACGGGTAGCTGCTGGTCACCACCAGCACGGTGCGCGGGTTGGCGGCGTGCACCGCCCGCAGCAGCGTCTCCTGGCCGGTGGGCAGGGCCAGGTCGACGCGGTCCTCGGTCTCCCGGCCGTTGACCATCGGGTGGTTGCCCAGCGCCACCACCGCCACGTCCGCTTCGGCGGCCAGGGCGGCGGCCTCGGCGGCCCCGTCGGCCAGCAGCTCCACCGTGAAGCGGGTCGCGTCGCCCGGGGTCGGGGCGTCGGCGCGCAGCCGCCCGTCCGCGTCGACGGCGACGTACCGGTCGGTGGCGAGGTGGTGCAGCAGCGCCGTGCCGTCGGGGCCGTCGTGGAAGCGGAAGGTCTCGCGTACCACCCAGTCGCCCGGTCCCGGGCGGTCGTTGGCGAGTGCGCCGGCCTCGTCGGCTCCGACGTGCCGGCCGTTGCCCGCGGCGCGCAGCGCCACCACGTCGCGTCCCCAGTCGAAGACGTCGAACCCGGTGGCGTCGGCGCCGACGGTGAGCGGGCCGCCGTCGGGGCTGTCCGGGCAGCCGACGTAGCGCCCGCCGACGCGCAGCGCGATCCGGTCGGTGCCGGGGTGGGTGGTGACCGTGGACAGTCGCTCGGCCAGGCCCTGGTACGCGGTCACCGCGTACGGCAGGGTGCCGCTGTACCAGTCCTCGTGGACGGCGTCGGCCAGCGGGCCGAGCACGGCCACCCGCAGGCCCGCGTCGGTCAGCGGGAGCAGCCCGTCGTTGCGCAGCAGCACGATCGACTGGCGGGCGGCCTCGCGGGCTAGGTCCCGGTGCGCGGGGCGGTCGACGGCGTCCGGCGCGACGCCGGCGAAGGGGTCGTCGCGCGGCGGGTCCAGGTCGCCGAGGCGGACGCGGACGGTGAGGATCCGCCGGACGGCGCGGTCCACGTCGGACCCGGTGATCAGCCCCCGCTCCAGCGCCTCGGTCAGTCGCGCGACGGTCGGGGCGCTGTCGGCGTCGTCCTCGGTGAAGCTGTCGATCCCGGCGCGCAGGGCGGCGGCGAAGCCGCTGACGTGGTCGGGCAGGTGGCCCTGCACCCCGGCGATGTTGGTCACCGCGCCGGCGTCCCCGACGATCAGCAGTTCCTCGGGCGTCCAGCGGCGCAGTTCGTTCTCGATGAGCGGGCTCAGGTGCGCGGGCACCCCGTTGACCAGGTTGTAGGAGGCCATCACGGCGACGGCCGCGCCGGCGGCGAGGGGGGCGCGGAAGGCGGGCAGTTCGTACTCGTGCAGCACCCGGGGGGACAGGTCGCTGGAGGTGGTGGCCCGGTCGGTCTCGTTGTTGTAGGCGAGGAAGTGCTTGACCGTCGGCGCCGTACGCAGCCGCTGCGGGTGGTCGCCGCGCAGTCCCTGGGCGTACGCGGTGGCGAGCCGGCCGGTCAGCCACGGGTCCTCGGACCAGCCCTCCTCGTTGCGTCCCCAGCGGGGGTCGCGCAGCGGGTTGACCACCGGCGCCCAGACGTTGAGGCCGACCCGTTCGGGGTCGGCGTGGTGCTTGGCGCGCACCTCGTCGCCGACGGCGGTGCCGACGGCGCGGACCAGCTCGGGGTTCCAGCTGCTGGCGAGCCCGACCGCCTGCGGGAAGACGGTGGCCTTGCCGAGCCAGGCCACCCCGTGCAGCGCCTCGGTGCCGGTGCGGAAGGGGGGTAGGCCGAGGCGGGGCACGGGCGCCTGCCACTGGTGCAGCAGGCCGAGCTTCTCCGGCAGGGTGAGCCGGTCCAGCAGGTCGTCGACGATGGCTTGCGGGGAGGGGGCGGGGTGGTCGGTCATGGTCGGGTCGCCTTCCGTGGGTCCGCGTCACGACCGTGTCGAAGCGCTTCGACGAACGGTGGCGCGAGCGGCGTCGCGGTGGGGGTGGCGGCCGCCGGCCCGGAAGCGTTGAAGCGCTTCGACGACTGCGCGAGACATGCCGCCCCGGGTGCCCGAGCCACAGGGCGGCGGTTCGAGGTTGGCACCCCGCGCCGGTCCGGTCAAGGCCCGCTGGCCCCGGGGGTCACGCTGAGGGGAGCCGACCCGACTCGACGGCGGCGAGCGAGGCGGTGGCGCCACCGAGCGCGGTGGCCGCCGAGTCCAGGGTGGAGGCGTCGAGCAGGCAGCCGCCGGAGTTCGGGGCGTGGGTCCGCGCGGCGAACTCCGTGCGGGCCGCCGGCAGCAGCCACTCCGCCAGGGTCGCGAAGTGCCCGCCGACCACCACGGCCTGCGGGTTGAGCAGGTTGGCCAGGACGGAGGCGGCGTGCCCGAGCCGGCAGCCGACGTCGGCCAGTCCGGCCAGGACGCCGGGGTCGCCCTGGCGGGCCAGCGCCCGGATCCGTTCGATCTCGGGCAGGAAGTCGGTGACCGGCCCGTCCTGCTGGGTGTCGGGCAGCAGACGGCCGACGACCGCCGGCAGTCCGGCGTACGCGGCCAGGCAGCCGCGCCGCCCGCACCCGCAGGCGGGACCGGCCGGGTCGAGCGTCAGGTGCCCGATCTCGCCCGCGAATCCCCGTCCGCCGCGCAGCAGCCGGCCGCCGGCGACGATCCCCGCGCCGACGGAGGCCCCGCCGGTGAGGTGGACCAGGTGGGCGGTCCCGGCGTACGCGCCGTGGCGGTGCTCGGCGAGGACGGCGAGGTTGGCGTCGGTGTCGACGTCGACGGTGAGACCGGGCTCGCGCAGTGCGGCGCGCAGGTCGGCGGCGAGGGGCACCTCCCGCCAGCCGAGCGCGGTGGCCCGGGGAACGGCGCCGTCGGCGTCGACGAGGCCGGGCACGCCCACGGTCAGGCCGAGCACGCGGCGGTCCTGCCCGGTCAGCCGGGTGATCGCCCGCCGGGCCAGGGCCGCCAGCGCGCGGACCGTCTCGGCGGGGGAGGGCGTGGGCGCGGCGAAGGCACGCCGCCAGGTGAGCAGCCGGGCGCCGGCCAGGTCGACGGCCACCACCACCAGTTCGTCGGCGGCGATCTGCATGCCCAGGGCCGCGTACGGGGCGCCGTCGAGGACGAGCATGGTCGCGGGGCGCCCGACCCGGTTCTCGGTCAGGCCGGTCTCGCGCAGCAGCCGCCGTTCGATCAGCTCGCCGACCAGGCTGGACACCGTGGCCTTGTTCAGGCCGGTGTGCGCCGCGATGTCGGCCCGGGAGCAGGGCGCGTGCCGGCGCACGTGCCGCAGCACCACGGCCCGGTTGGCCGTACGGACGTCGCCGAGGTCGCTCGGCCGCGGTTCGCTGTGGCTGCTGATCACGATCTGTCCGCTCCCTGGGCGACGGTGCGCGATCCCGGTGGTGCCGCGCGCCCCATCATCGCTTACGTGGCGGGTGCCGCTGTCTTGTGGGACGGATCACCGTCGATTAGTTTGTTCGGCTAGAACCCCAACTAATTCTAGCCGGACACGAACGGTCCGCGAAACCGTTAGCCGATGACGAAGGGAGTGCGCCGTGAAGCCGTCCCTGCCGGGCGTATCCACCGACCGACGGTCCCTGCTGCGCCTGCTCGGCCTGGGCGCCGCCACGACGATGGGCGGCGCCACCCTGGCCGGTTGCAGCAAGGAGGCCGGGAGCAAGGGCAGCGCCACGAAGGGCGACGCCATCCGGTCGGTGCTGCCCACCCACAAGCCGGCCGACCTGCTCAAGCCCGACATCGTCGGGGAAGGGCCGATCCCCGACGGCTACCTCAGCTACCCCCGCAGCCTGGTCGACGCCGTCACCGAGCAGCCCGGCCGGGGCGGCCCGCCGATCCGCAGCATGAGCCCGTGGTGGGGGCCCACCCCGCCGACACTGGGCCGCAACTCCTACCTGGCGGCGGTCAACGCCAAGCTGGGCGTGGACCTGGACCCGAGCCTGCAGGACGGCACGACCTACGCCGACAAGCTCAACGCGATGCTCGGCGCCCGCGACGTGCCCGACCTGCTCATGGTCCCCAACTGGGAGGTCGACAAGGTCGCCCGGTTCTCCGACGCAGTCAAGGCGCTGTTCGAGGACCTCACCGACCACCTCAAGGGCGACAGCGCGGCGAAGTACCCGTACCTCGCCGCACTGCCCACCGGCGCGTGGGAGTACTCGGTCTGGGCCGGGCGGCTCTACGCCGTGCCGTACCCGACCGACGGGGTGTTCGCGTACGCGCTGTTCCACCGCAAGGACCTGCTCGACAAGGCCGGCCTGACCGCGCCCACCTCGCCGGAGGAGCTGCACGAGCTGGGCAGGAAGCTCACCGACCCGGGTAAGGGGGTGTGGGCGTTCGGCAGCATCTTCGACATGGTGCAGCAGTTCTTCGGCTGCCAGCAGACCTGGCGCAAGAAGGCCGACGGCGGCCTGGAGCACAAGTTCGAGAACCCGGCCTTCCGCGCGGCCCTGGAGTTCACCGCGAAGCTCTTCGCCGAAGGGCTGGTGCACCCCGACACGGTGGCCAGCAAGGGCGCCGACGAGAAGCAGCTCTTCAAGGCCGGCAAGATCGTGATGTTCCAGGACGGGCTCGGCGCGTGGCAGGGCCTGCAGGGCGAGCAGTCGAAGATCCTGCCGAGCTTCGACATGCAGCCGCTGCCGGTGTTCGGCGTGGCCGGCGCGCAGCCGGTCATCTGGGGCAGCGAGAAGCCGATCTTCTTCACCTTCGTGAAGAAGGGCGCCGGCGCGGAGCGGGTCGACGAGCTGCTGCGGGTGCTCAACTGGTCCGCCGCGCCGTTCGGCAGCCGCGAGTTCGAGCTGCGCGAGTACGGCGTGGAGGGCAAGCACTTCACCCGGGGCCCTGACGGCAGCCCGCTGCCCAGCGACCTCGGCCGCAAGGAGCTGGGCGGCCAGTACAACTTCTGCCGGGTGCCGGTGAAGGTGAAGAGCAGCGACACGCCGAACTACGTCCAGCAGTTCCTGGACCACTGCAAGAAGGACATCCGCCTGCTGGAGAAGGACCTGTTCGCCGGGATCAAGCTGGAGCTGCCGGCCAACTGGTCGAAGATCATCCAGCCGACGGACGACAAGATCCGCGACATCCTGCGCGGCCGTCGCCCGATCAGCGACCTCGACCAGGTGACGAAGGAGTTCCTTGCCTCCGGCGGTGAGGAGGGGCGCGCGTTCCACGAGAAGGCGCTCGCCGACAACGGCCGATGAGCGGCCCGGGCACCGCCGGCGCGGTCGACGCGCCGGCGGACCCCCGCCCCGCCCGGCCCGGCCGCCGGGGCCGGGCCGCCGGTCGTACGCCGCCCGTCCAGCCCCGGCGTACCCTGCGGGACCGGCTGCGCCGGGACTGGCCGCTGCTGGCCATGACGGCGCCCGCCGCGTGCCTGTTGCTGGTCTTCCACTACGTGCCGACCCTGGGCAACGTCATCGCCTTCCAGGACTACAACCCGTTCGTCGGCGACGACCCCCTCGAGGCGTTCCTCTACAGCGAGTGGATCGGCTTCGGCAACTTCGAGGCGCTCTTCGGCGACCCGCTGTTCTGGGACGCGGTGCGCAACACCCTGACCATCACCGCGTTCCAGCTCGTCTTCTTCTTTCCGCTGCCGATCATGTTGGCGATCCTGCTCAACAGCCTGGTCTCTGGGCGGGTGCGGGGCTTCGTGCAGAGCGTCGTCTACCTGCCGCACTTCTTCAGCTGGGTGCTGGTGGTCACGTTCTTCGTGCAGATGCTCGGCGGCGCGGGCCTGCTGGCCCAGGAGATGCGCGAGGCCGGCATGCAGCCCTGGAACGTGATGACCAAGCCGGACACCTTCATCGTCCTGGTCACCGCCGAGTCGGTGTGGAAGGACGTCGGCTGGGGTGCGATCGTGTTCCTGGCCGCGCTGTCCGCGATCGACCCCAACCTGTACGAGGCGGCGGCGGCCGACGGGGCCGGCCGGTGGCGGCGGCTGTGGCACATCACCCTGCCGGGCCTGCGTCCGGTGATCGTGCTGCTGCTCATCATGCGGCTGGGCGACGCGCTGTCGGTCGGCTTCGAGCAGTTCATCCTGCAACGCGAGGCGGTCGGTCGGGAGGCCGCCGAGGTGCTGGACACGTTCGTCTACTACCAGGCCATCAGCACCCAGCAGTGGGGCCTCGGCGCCGCCGCCGGGCTGTTCAAGGCCGTGGTCGGGCTGGTGCTCATCCTCACCGCGAACAAGGTGGCGCACCGGCTCGGCGAGCAGGGGGTGTACGCAAAACCTTGACATCCTCCCCGCTCTAAAGAGCGGGGATTCCCTGGGTCACCCCAGGGGGTTCCTGCTTCATCGACGGTCGCCCCGTCCGAGAGGACTCTCGTTGAGGTCTTACACCGCCTCCACAGGCAATCACGGAGAGCCCCTCCGCGAGAATGTTGCGGGCCGCGTTGACATCGCGGTCGTGGGTCTGCCCGCATCGGCAGGTCCACGACCGCAGGTTAAGCGGCATCCGCTCCGCGAGCGCGCCGCACGCCGAGCACAGTTTGGACGACGGGAACCAGCGGTCCACAACAACGAGGTTGCGGCCGTGCCAGTCGGCCTTGTATTCGAGCAGGGTGCGGAACTGCCGCCAAGCCGCGTCGCTGACGGCGCGGGCCAGGCTGCGGTTTGTGACCATGTTGCGCACGGTCAGGTCCTCGATCACGATCGTTTGGTTCTCACGAACGAGCCGAGTGGTCAACTTGTGCAGGTAGTCCCGCCTGCGGTCGGTGATCCGGGCGTGCACGCGGGCGAGGTTGAGTCGGGCCTTGGCCCGGTTCGCGGAGCCCTTCTCCTTCTTGGACAGGTTCCGTTGGGCGCGGGCGAGCGCGGCCCGGTCGCGGCGCTCATGCTTCGGGTTGACGACTTTCTCGCCGGTGGACAGCGTGAGCAGGCTGTCCAGGCCGGCATCGACCCCGACGGCCGGGCTCGGTGCCGGAGGCTGCTCGATCCGGTCGTCGCACAGCAGCGACACGAACCAGCGCCCGGCCGCGTCCTGCGACACGGTCACCGTGGACGGCTTCGCGCCCTCGGGAAGCGGCCGGGACCACACAATGTTCAGCGGTTCGGCCATCTTCGCCAGGGTGAGCTGGCCGTCGCGGTAGCGGAACCCGCTGGTGGTGTACTCCGCCGACCGGCGCGACCTCTTCTTGCTCTTGAAGCTCGGGTACCGGGCTCGTTTGGCGAAGAAGTTGGTGAACGCGACTTGCAGGTGCCGCAGGGTCTGCTGCAACGGCACGGACGACACCTCGTTGAGGAACGCCAGGTCGTCGGTTTTCTTCCACGCGGTCAACATCGCCGACGTGGTGTTGTAGTTGACCCGTTCCTGGCGCAGCGTCCACGCCTCGGTGCGGGCCTGCAACGCCATGTTGTAGACCAGCCGGACACACCCGAACGTGCGGGCAAGCTCGCAAGCCTGCCCGGGGCTCGGGTAGAAGCGGAACCTGAACGCCCGCTTCACGGTCCTGGCCATGGCACACACTCTCGCAGGCCAGCCAGTAGACCTCGCGATGACGCGCGGGTAAACGTCCATACGCCCTGCCGGCGGATCAGTTTCCTGCCCTACTCCGATCCGGCCTGAAGGCCGGAATATCCACCGAAGGAACCACGATGACCGCGCAGCTCAGTGGCACCGGTCCGAACCTCGACGCGAGGCGGCGGCGCTCGCGGCGCGCCCCCTGGGAGGAACCGCCCTCGCCGTTGGGCACGGTGGCCAAGGGGGCGGTGCTCACGCTGCTCGTCGCGGCCGTGCTCGTGCCCATGTGGGCGGTGCTGGTGACAAGCCTCGCCTCGCGCAGCACGATCGACGAGGCCGGCGGGATGGTGATGGTGCCCCGCGAGCTCGACCCGTCGGCGTACATCACCATCTTCAGCGGCGGGCAGATCACCCAGGCCGTGTGGATCAGCACCCTCGTCACGGTCCTCGGCACCACCGTCAGCCTGGTGCTCACCGTGCTGGCCGCGTACGGGCTGTCCCGGCCCGGGTCGGTGGGGCACCGGGGGTTGCTCTTCTTCTTCCTGCTGACCTTCCTGATCTTTCCCGGCCTGGTGCCCAGCTACCTCGTGGTCACCGGCCTGGGGCTCAAGGACAGCATCTGGTCGCTGATCCTGCCCAGCGCGATCAGCGTGTTCAATCTGGTGGTGATCCGGGCGTTCTTCATGAACGTCCCCGGTGAGCTGCTCGACAGCGCCCGCATCGACGGCGCGGGGGAGTTCCGCATCCTGTGGCGCATCGTGCTGCCGCTGTCCAGGGCGGTGATCGCCGTCGTCGGTCTCTTCTACGCCGTCGGCTACTGGAACGCCTACTTCAACGCGGTGCTCTACATCGACGACAACGACAAGTTCCCGATCCAGCGGGTGTTGCAGAGCTACATCCTCGCCGGGCAGTCGCCGAACGTGTCCGGGGCCGCGGTGAGCCTGCCGGGCATCAGCGCGTATCCGCCGACCCTGGCGGTGAAGATGGCGGTGGTGATGGTGACCGTCGTGCCGGCGGTGATCGTCTACCCGTTCGTGCAGCGGCACTTCACCAAGGGCGTCATCACCGGCGCGGTGAAGGGCTGACCGGGCCTGAGCGGCGCCCGACCCCAGACCGGTCGGGCCCACCCAACCACCCGCCGCACGGCACCCCCCCCATATGGGACCTCAGGGACACCCCCCACA
>NZ_JBEZEV010000119.1:0-17961 GCF_040649055.1 Micromonospora sp. NPDC049060 | reverse complement strand
GCCGACCGTGCCCACTCCGGGCGGTCAGGCTTGATCCCTCCGTGGGCACGGTCGGCCGCAGCCCCGTCCCGGAGACCTCCGTGCGGTCCCGCCGGCTGCGCGTCGTCCCAGCCGAATCTGAGCTGCCGTGCCCGGTCCGGCTCGCCGCGTTGGTGGCTGCCGTCAGGGTGGCTGCTGCTGTCTCGGGGTCGTCGGCGCGCATGATCGCGCCCAGCACCGCCACGCCGACGGCTCCCGCCTCGACGCAGGCGGCCACCTGGTCCGGGCTCTGCACTCCGCCGAGCGCCAGGACCGGCACGGGGCTGTGCCGGATCAGCGTGCCGAGCCCGTCCGGGCGCAGGGGTGGGCCGTACCCGGGCTTGGTGCTGGTCGGGTAGACGGGCGAGAGGGTCGCGTAGTCCTCGGTGGTCAGTCGCGTCAGCTCCGCCCGGTCGTGGCAGGAGCGGCCCATCAGGCCGAGCCTCGGCGGCGGGTACGGCCCTGCCGACGGCAGGTGCACCGCGTCGCCGCCGAGCGGGTCGGGGCCGGCGACGATCAGGGTGCCGCCCGCCTCGGCGAGGATTGCGCGCAGCTCGGCGGCGAGGGCGGCGCGCTCGGCCCGCGGGAGGTCCTTCTCCCGCAGCACCACCCACCGCACTCCCCCGGCCACCGCCCCCGCCACGACCTCGGCCAACGGCCGCCGAGCCTGCCGTCGATCGGTGAGCAGCAGGACGCCGGCCGGCCCGCCCGAGATCTTGGTAGGAAACGGCCCCTCCAGGGGCTCTTCCCTACCAAGATCCGAAGTCGACGCCGAAACAGCGCCCGGAGCCGGCGCGGCACCCGGGGGCGAAGCGGAACCGGGGCCGGGGGCGGGGGCGGGGGCGGGGTGGGTCACAGGTCCGGCCGTCCCTCGTCCGGGGTGGAGGCGAGCGCGTGGAAGCGGCGGGCGATCCGACCCGCCCCGTACGCGAGCCGGCCCGCCTCGACCGCGTACCGCATCGCGGTGGCCATCGCCACCGGGTCGGCGGCGCGGGTGACGGCGCTGGCGAGCAGCACCGCGTCGCAGCCCAGCTCCATGGCCAGCGCGGCGTCCGAGGCGGTGCCGATGCCGGCGTCCAGGATCACCGGCACGTCGACGCCCTGCCGGATCAGCCGGATGTGGTGCGGGTTCGACACGCCCAGGCCGGAGCCGATGGGCGCGCCCGCCGGCATCACCGCCGCGCAGCCGACGTCGGCCAGCCGGCGGGCCAGGATCGGGTCGTCCGACGTGTACGGCAAAACCACGAACCCGTCGTCGACGAGTTCCTCGGCGGCGCGCAGCAGCTCCACCCCGTCGGGCAGCAGCGTGCGCTCGTCGCCGATCACCTCAAGCTTCACCCAGTCGGTGCCGAACGCCTCCCGGGCCAGGTGCGCCACCTTGACCGCCTCGCCGGCCGTGTAGCAGCCGGCGGTGTTCGGCAGCAGCCGTACGCCGCAGCGGTCCAGCAGGTCCAGCAGCCCGCCGGCGGTGCCGGGGGCGGTGTCGACGCGGCGCAGGGCCAGGGTGACCAGTTCGGTGCCGGAGGCACGGATGGCGTCCTCCAGCACGCGCAGGTTGGCCGCGCCGCCGGTGCCGAGGATCAGCCGGGACGTGAAGCTCACGCCGCCCAGGTCGAAGCTCACCGCGTCACCCGCCCTGGGCGGCGCTGAGCACCTCGACGCGGTCGCCGTCGCGCAGCACGGTCGCCGGCCAGCCCGTACGCGGCACCACCTCCCCGTTGACCGCGACGGCGAGGCCGCGCTGCTGGTCGGTGACCGCGCGGACCAGGTCCGCCACGGTCGAGCCGCCGGGCAGGCTGCGCCCGGCACCGTTCACCGTCAGTTCCACGTGTGCTCCTCCTCGGATGCGGACAAGTCGTGACCGAACCGGGCCGGGCCGAAGGGGGCGAGCAGCGGGTCCGCCACACCCGTGACGACCAGCTCGGCGATCAGGTCGGCGGTGACCGGGGTGAGCACGATGCCGTGCCGGTGGTGTCCGGTGGCGGCGAGCACGCCGGGCCGGCCGGGCAGCGGGCCGAGGATCGGGGCGTTGTCGGGGGTGCCGGGGCGCAGGCCGGCGAGCGTCTCCACCAGGTCGTACTCGGCCAGCTCCGGCAGCAGGTCGACGGCGGCGCGGAGCAGGCGCAGCACCGCCCCGGCGGACACGTCGGTGTCGGAGCGCTCCTCGACGGTCGCGCCCACCACCACCTCCCCGTCGGCGCGGGGCACGAGGTAGACGTGCTCGCCGTCGGCGTACCCCCGGATGACGTGCCGGAAGCCCGGCGCGCCGCCGCCGGGCGCGCGGAGCCGGACCACCTGCCCCTTCACCGGCCGCACGGGCAGCCCCGTCAGGGCCGCCGCGCCGCAGCCGGCCGCGACCACGGTGACCCCGGCGTCCACGTCGGTCAGGGAGCGCACGGCGGCGGGCACCAGCGTGGCGCCGGCCCGCTCGGCGGCCGTACGCAGCGCGGGCACGAGCCGGCGCGGGTCGACCTGGTGGTCGGTTCCGGCGAGCGCGCCGCCACGCACCCGGGGTGCCAGCGCCGGCTCGCGGTCCCGCAGCGCCGTGGGGCGCAGCGGCGTCACCGGCAGCCCGATCCCCTGCTGGTACGCCCACAGCCGGCGCGCCTCGGCCAGGTCGTCGGCGGTCAGCCCGACCATCAGCGTGCCCTCGGTCCGGTAGCCGACGTCCACGCCCGTGGCGGCGGTCAGCTCGGCGGCGAAGGCCGGCCAGCGGGCGGCGGAGGCGGTCAGCAGCCCGGTCAGCTCGTGCTCGCCGAAGTACGCCTCGGCGACCGGGGCGAGCATCCCGGCGGCGACGTGGGACGCGCCGGAGCCCGGGGCGGGATCGTGCACGACGACCCGCAGTCCGCGCTGCGCGCAGCGCCAGGCGATCGCCAGCCCGACCGGTCCCGCCCCCACCACGGCGACGTCCGGTCGGTTCAGCACCCCAGCGCTCCCAGCAGCTCCGCCGTCGCCCGACCCGGATCCGCCGCCCCGGAGAGCGCCCCCACCACCGCCACCCCGTACGCCCCGGCGGCCAGCAGCGCGGGCACCCGCGCGGCGGTCACGCCGCCGATCGCGACGACCGGCACGTCCACGGCGTCGGCGACGGCGCGTACCCCTTCCGGGCCGATCGGCGCCGGCACCCCCGCCTTGGTGCCGGTGGCGTGGCAGGGGCCCACGCCCAGGTAGCTGGCCCCGGCGGCGACCGCCTCGACGGCCGTCCCCGGCTCGCGGGCCGTGGCGCCGAGCACGGCGGTCGCGCCGAGCACCCGGCGGGCCGCCCCCACCGGCAGGTCGTCCGCGCCGACGTGCCCACCGGCGGCACCCGCCGCCAGCGCCACGTGCAGCCGGTCGTTCACCAGGCAGGTGACGTCGTACGGGGCACAGAGCGCGACCACCCGACGGGTCAGGTCGTACGCCTCCCGGTCGGTGGCGTCGTCCTCCACCCGGACCTGCACGACCAGTTCCGCGCGGGCCACCGCAAGGGCGGCCCGCAGCACGGTGAGCGGGTCCCGCCCCGGTCGGGTGTCGGTGATGAGATGCAGTCGCCCGAGGGACGGCACGGCAACACTCCTCCCTGCGCCGGCATTACCCGGATCAGGTTCGACGGTCGGGGGCTCACAGCCCCCCTCTCAGCCCGGTCCACCGGGCTCCCGTGGGTCACTTGCGGGTGTCACCGTACGACGGATCGCCGGATCCGCCAAGGTCGGGACGCGGATTTCACATCGACCGCCCGATCCCGAGGGATGGGGCGGCGGGTGACCGTCCCGTCACGCGACGCTGTCCGGATGCCCTCCGCCGCCCGGGTACCACCCCGCCTGGCCTTCCTGCCGTTCCGGGCCAGCGCCGCCATCGCCGACGGCCTCCTGACCTGGACGATGCTGCGCGGGCCGTCCTGGCGGCCCCTCCTGCCCGACGTCCACGTGCACCGTGACGGCTACCGCGCGGACGACCACCGGATGTGGTGCGACGCGGTCGCGCTGTCGCTGCCGGTCGGCGGGGCGATCGCCGGCCGCAGCGCCGCGTACCTGTGGGGCGTCGACCTGCTCCGCCGGGACGCGCCGGTCACCGTGCTGCTGCCACGCGCCGCGCGGATGCGCGCCCACCCCCGCCTTCGGGTGCACCGGTCGGTGGTGCCGGATTCCGATCGCACCCGCCTCGGCGGGCTGCCCGTCACCACTCCCCTGCGCACCGCCTTCGACCTGGGCCGCCAGGCCCCTCGGGACGAGGCCCTGGTCGCCGTCGACGCGCTGCTGCACCGCCGGGTGGTGAAGCTCCCCGCACTACGCGCGTACGCCGACGCGCGGCCGGGCTGGCCCGGCCTGCCCCTGCTGCGGGAGATCCTGGCGCTGGCGGAGCCGCTGGCCGAGTCCCCGATGGAGACCCGCCTACGGCTGCTCCTGCTCGACGCGGGATTGCCGCCCGCGATCGCCCAGCACGACGTGCGCGACGCCGACGGGCGCTTCGTCGGCCGGGTGGACCTGGCGTGGCCGACCCTGCGTGTCGCGGTCGAGTACGACGGCGACCACCACCGCGAGCGCGCCCATTTCCGCCAGGACGTCGCCCGGCTCAACGCCCTGCGCGCGGCCGGCTGGATCGTCCTCCGCTTCACCGCCGACGACGTGCTCCGACACCCCTCCCGCACCGCCGCCCTGGTGAGCCAGGCCCTCCGCGAGCGCCACCCCTCCGCCTGATCCCCGCCGCCAAGCCACGGGCGACCGGCCACCCCGGTAGCCGGCCACCCCGGTAGCCGGCCGGCCCGGTAGCCGGTAGGTAGGCCGGGTGGCCGAGTGGCCGGCCGGGTGGCCGGGTGGCCGGCCGGGTGGCCGGGTGGCCGGCCGGGTGGCCGAGTGGCCGGCCGCCTTACCCGGTGGCCGGCCGGCCCGGTGGAACACCATGGGTGCCTCCGCCGCCCCTTGACACCCATGACGTTCCACCGACGGGTGCGGTAGGGGTGTATCCCCCGATCTTGGGCACCGGCACCGGCACCGGTGGAACATGGCGGGTGTCTCCGAGGCCAGTTGACACCCATGACGTTCCACTCAGCCACCCGCAGACCCCACAGCCGGCGGTCGCCGGGGTGACGGGTGGCGCACCGCCCCCCGATGGCGCACCACCCGCGATAGCGCACCACCCGCGATAGCGCACCGCCCCCGGTGCCGCAGTGCTGCGGTGCCCGGGCGGGTGGGGCTCAGAAGGTTGCGCGTAGGGCTTCGAGGTCCTCGTCGGTGGGCTGCCAGGTGCCCGCCTCCGCGTTGGCGCGTACCTGCTCGGGCGTGGTGGCACCGGCGATCACCGAGGTCACCGCCGGCTGGGCGGCCAGCCCGCCGATCGCCACCTGGAGCATCGACAGCCCCCGTTCGGCGGCGTACGCCTCGATCGCCTCGATGGTGTCCCAGTCGGCGGCGGCGAGCCGTTCGGCGTACCGGCCGCCACCGGCGAGGCGGCTGCCTGCCGGCGGGGTCTCGTTGCGCTTGTACTTGCCGGTGAGCAGCCCGTTGGCGAGCGGGAAGAACGGCAGCAGCCCGAGGCCGAAGCGCTCGCAGGCCGGCACCACCTCGGCCTCGACGCCGCGCTCCAGCAGGCTGTAGTGGTTCTGTGCGCTGATGAACCGGGACCGGCCGTTCGACGAGGCCACCCAGTCGGCGTCGGCGATCTGCCAGCCGGCGAAGTTGGAGTTGCCCAGGTAGCGGACCTTGCCGGCGCGGACGAGATCGTCGAGCGCGGCGAGCGTCTCGTCGATCGGGGTGCCCGGGTCCGGCTCGTGCATCTGGTACAGGTCGATGTGGTCGGTGCCGAGCCGACGCAGCGACGCCTCCACCGCCCGGGCGATGTAGCGGCGGGCGCCCCGGGCACCGAAGTCGGGGCCGTTCATGCCGTTCATGTCCATGCCGAACTTGGTGGCCACCACCACGTCGTCGCGCCGGCCCTTGAGCGCCTGGCCCAGCAGTTCCTCGGAGCCGCCCTGCGGCTCTCCGTAGATGTCGGCGGTGTCGAAGAAGTTGATCCCGGCGTCGAGCGCGGCGTCGACCACCGCCCGGGTGCCGTCGAGGTCGAGCTTGCGGCCGAAGTTGTTGCAGCCGATGCCGACCACGGACACCACGAGCCCGGAGTCGCCCAACCGGCGGAAATTCATCTCATTGACTTCCTCCCCATGCCTGAAGGCGGGGGATTCCCGTACCTCACGGTTCGGGGCTTTCTCCTTCATCGACAGTTGCCTTCCCACGCTAGGCGCAGGCTGGTCTGACACCATCTCGAGAGACGGACACGGCCAGCCCGGCCGCCAGAATGTTGATCGCCGCGTTCACGTCCCGGTCGTGGGCGGCCCCACACGGACACGTCCACCGGCGGATGTTCAGCGACAGGGACGGGTTGACCCGTCCGCAGGTCGAGCAGGTCTTGCTCGACGGATAGAAACGGTCGACTGCGATGACGGTCCGGCCGTACCAGCCGGCCTTGTACTCCAGCATGCTTCGCAGCTGCGACCACGCCGCATCCGAGATGGCACGGGCGAGGCTGTGGTTGCGGACCATGTTGCGTACCGACAGGTCCTCGATGACCGCCGTTTGGTTCTCGCGGATGATCCTCGTGGACAGCTTGTGCAGCGCGTCGGCCCGCCGGTCGGCGATGCGGGCGTGGATGCGGGCAACCCTCAGTCGGACCTTGGCCCGGTTCGCCGACCCCTTCTCCTTGCGGGCCAGGTTCCGCTGTGCCTTCGCGAGTCGTTCCCGGTCCCGCTTCTCGTGCTTCGGGTTGGTGACCTTCTCCCCGGTGGACAGGGTGACCAGACTGGTGATGCCGGCGTCCACACCAACCCGGTTCGGGCTCGACGCGAGCTTTTCGATCGTGGCCTCTACCAGCATCGAGATGTGCCAGCGGTTCGCGCTGTCCCGGGACACGGTGACCGTTGAGGGGGTGGCACCGTCGGGTAGTTGCCTCGACCAGACGATATTCAGCGGCTCGGCGCACTTCGCGAGTCGGACCCGACCATCGCGGTAGGAGAAGCCGCTGGTGGTGAACGTGGCAGACGCCCGGGACTTGCGCTTCGACTTGAATGTCGGGTACCTGGACCGCTTGCTCCAGAAGTTGAGGTAGGCGCGTTGCAGATGCTGCAACGCCTGCTGCAACGCCACGTTCGACACCTCGGAAAGCCACGACAGGGCGGGGTCGCGCTTCCAGATGGTGAGCATCCGACAGGTGCCTGCGAACGTAACCCGTTCCTGGTCCTGGAACCAGGCGCGCGCGCGTTCGGCCAAGGCCCGGTTGTAGACGTAGCGGACACAGCCGAACGTGCGGTTCAGCAGGTCCGCCTGCTGCTCCGTGGGGTAGAAGCGGTACTTGTATGCCCGCTTCACCATTCGACTGGCCATGCTGAAACACTAGGGCTCCCGCGTTTCAGATGCACCTACCACGCGGTGGAACCATGGGCCCGCGCTACGAATTCTGGTCACGAGATCCACCCTATGCCGGCCGGCCAGGTACGCGCCGCGTACCTCGAAGCCGGAGGCAGGGCCGGACCGACGGCGGTAGACCAACAGACCAGACCCAGCAGACCGCTAGCCGAGCACGTCGTTGACGAGCCGACGGGCGGCGGTGAGCGTCTCGGCCAACTGCTCCGGCGTGTGCCCGACCGCTCCGAGCAGCGCCTGCGCCCGCCCGGCGAAGTCGGGCGGCGCGCCCGGCAGCCGCCCGGCGGAGGCGATCATGCCCTTCTCGTTGACCAGCCACCGCCCGGCCCGGGCGTACAGCACCTGGGCGAGAACGCCGACCACCCGGAACAGGCAGCCGGCCACGTACCCGCTGTCGCCGGCCGCAGCGGCCTTGGCCGCGCCGCCGATCAGGAACCGGGCCTCCCAGCCGCCGGCGGTCAGGGCGTCGGCCAGGGCGGGCGGGTACGCGAGGGCCTCCTCACGCAGCGCGGTCAGCTCACCGGTCGGGTCGCCGAGCACCCGGCAGTACGCCACCTCGCCGACGTAGGCGGGCGAGTAGAAGCCGAGCGGGTGCCCGGCCTGCACGCCTACCTCGTAGCGGCCGGCCCGGCAGTCGGCCCAGAGCCGGTGCACCCGGTCGAGGTCGCGGTAGATCCAGTCGACGGCCGCCCCGCCGATCCGCAGCCATCCGCCGCCGTCGACCCAGGGCCCCCACCCGCCGGGCCGGGTCAACTCGACCGCCTCGTCGGCCACCGAGGCGGCGACGGCGCGCAGCCCCGGCACGTCCAGCTCGCCCCGGTAGTAGAGGCCGAGGTCCCAGTCGGAGTCGGGCCGGTGCTCGCCCCGGGCCCGGCTGCCGCCGAGCGCGACGGCGACGACCCCGTCGACGGCGCAGAGGCGGTCGGCCAGGTCGGTGGGGATCACGCCACGTCCCAGACCGGCTCCGGTGTCTCCACCACCTCGTTGTCGCCCCGGAAGAGCACGAACCGGTCGAAGGTGCGGGTGAACCAGCGGTCGTGGGTCACCGCCACCACGGTCCCCTCGAACGCGGTCAGCCCGGCCTCCAGCGCCTCCGCCGAGGCCAGGTCGAGGTTGTCGGTGGGCTCGTCGAGCAGCAGCAGCGTCGCGCCGGACAGCTCCAGCAGCAGCACCAGGAAGCGCGCCTGCTGACCGCCGGAGAGCGTGCCGAAGCGCTGGTCGCCCTGCCCCGCCAGCTCGTACCGGCTCAGCGCCGCCATCGCGGCGTGCCGGTCCATGCCGGTCCGGTGCTCGTCGCCCCGCCAGAGGATCTCGACGAGGGTCTTCGTCATCAGTTCCGGCCGGTCGTGGGTCTGCGAGAAGTGCCCGGGGCGCACGCGCGCGCCGAGCCGGGCCATCCCGTCGTGCACCACCGGCGCGAGCGCGGCGGCGCCGTCGACCGGCCCGTTGGCCGGGTCGGGGTCGGTGCCGCCCCGGGCGAGCAGCCGCAGGAAGTGCGACTTGCCCGTGCCGTTGGCGCCGAGCACCGCGACCCGGTCGCCGTACCAGATCTCCAGGTCGAACGGGAAGGTCAGGCCGTCGAGCTCCAGCTGCTCGCAGATCACCGCGCGCTTGCCGGTCCGCCCGCCGGTGAGCTGCATCCGGATGTCCTGGTCCTTCGGCGGTACGGGCGGCGGCCCGGCCTCCTCGAACTTGCGCAACCGGGTCTGCGCGGCCTGGTAGCGCGACGCCAGCCCGTCGTTGTACGCGGCCTTCTGCTTGTACATCAGCATCAGCTCGCGCAGCTTCTGGTGCTCCTCGTCCCACCGCCTGCGCAGCTCGTCGAGGCGGGCGTGCCGGGCCAGCCGGGCGGAGTGCCAGCTCGCGAAGCCGCCCGGGTGCACCCAGGCGCTACCACCCTCCACGGCGACCACCCGGTCGGCGGTCTGGGCGAGCAGCTCCCGGTCGTGCGAGACGTAGAGCACCGACTTGGTCGACTCCCGCAGCCGCCCCTCCAGCCACCGTTTGCCGGGCACGTCGAGGAAGTTGTCCGGCTCGTCGAGGAGCAGCACCTCGTCGGGGCCGCGCAGCAGCAGTTCGAGGGCGAAGCGCTTCTGCTGACCGCCGGACAGGGTCCGGACGGGTCGTTCCCGGGCGCTCTCCCAGGGCAGGCCGAGCACGATGGTGGCGACCGTGTCGAAGAGCACCTCGGCGTCGTACCCGCCGACCTCGCCCCAGGCCGCGAGCGCGTCCGCGTACGCCAGCTGGGCCTTGCCGGCGGCGGTGCTGTACTTGCCGCGGACCTCGGCGGCGCGCATGGCCGCCTCGGTCTCGACCAGCCGGCGGCCGGCGTCGCGCAGCGCGGGCGGGGCCAGCGACAGGGCCAGGTCGGCCAGCGTCGACTCGTCGCCGATCATTCCGATGAACTGGCGCATCACGCCCAGCCCGCCGGCGCGCGCGATCGCGCCGGTCTTCACCGGCAGGTCGCCGGCGACCATCCGCAGCAACGTCGTCTTGCCCGCGCCGTTCGGCCCGACCAGGGCCACCTTGGCACCCTCCCCGACCCGGAACGACACGTCGGAGAAGAGTTCCCGGCCGTCGGGAAGGATGTGCCCGACCGCTGCCACGTCCACGTATCCCACGTCGGCATCCTGCCCGAGCACGGGCCGGGCGGCCCAATCAATTACCGGGTGACCCGCAGCACCCGGTAGCCCTTCTGGCTGGCGTGGCGCCCCACCTGCCAGCCCTGCTCGACCAGCCAGCGCTGCAACGAGTCCCCGCCGAGATAGCGGGCCACCACCAGCCAGGCGACACCGTCCGGGGCGAGCCGGGGCAGCCAGCGCAGCAGGATCGCGTGCAGCTCGTCCTTGCCGACGTGGATCGGGGGGTTGGACCAGATCTCGGCGAAGGTCAGCTCGGCGGGTACGTCGTCCGGCGCGGCGACGTGCACCCGGTCGGCTGCACCGACCCGCGCGGCGTTGGCAGCGGTGAGCTCCCGGGCCCGTTCGTTGACGTCGACGGCCCACACGGTCGCCGTGGGGGCGGAATCCGCGAGTACGCAGGTGATCGGGCCGAAGCCGCAGCCGAGGTCGAGCAGGGCGCCGGTGGTGTCGGTGGCCGGCAGGTCGGCCTTGCGCAGCAGCACGGCCGTGCCGGGGTCGAGGCGGGCGGCGGAGAAGACCCCGGCGGAGGAGGCCAGGGTGTAGTCGCGGCCGGCGACGGAGAACTCGACCTCGCGCGGGTTGGCGGCGGTCGTCGGTTCAGCGGTGAAGTAGTGTTCGCCGGTCACGCCGGCAATTCTCGCACCGCCGCCGCCCACGCCGTCGCGGACCCGACCCGGTTCGGTGCCGGTGCCGGTGCCCAGCACGAGCCGAAACGACTCCGCCCACAATTTCCTATTATTCGCACCTAAAGGGACAATGCCTCCTACTCTGGGCGGCATGGTGTATCGGTACGAGTCCGATGAGGACGCATTCATGGAGTACCCGGAGCCCGGGTCCGACGGGCCGGTGCTCGGTGCTGGTCCGCCTCCCCCCGCCGGCCCCTCCCCTTCCCGCTTCCCGACGCCGTCGCTGCCCCGCGCCAACCGGGTCGTGCTGCCCTCCGCCGCGCCGGAGCCGGTCCGGGCCGCGGCGCAGGTGTCGCCGCCGCCCGTCGCGCCGGAGCCGGTCCGCGCCGCGGCGCAGGTGTCGCCACCGCCGTCCGCCCACGTGCGCACGCCCGCCGAAGGGCAGGCGCCGGCCCGGCCGCACGCGCCGGTCGAGCCCCCTCCGCCGATCGAGCCGGTCGAGACGCACGCGCTGGTCGAGCCGCCGCCCTCACCCGGGCGGTCGCAGCGGGGTGGCGGCGGCAGGTGGTGGCAGGTCGTGGTCGGCGGCGCGGCCGTCCTCGCGCTGCTCGCGCTCTGCGGTCTCGGTGCCGCCGCCCTGCTGGCCGAGCGCAACGGGACGCCGCAGAACACGCCCACCTCCCGGCCGGAGGCGGCCGAGTCCGCCGACGTCGAGGCGCAGCCGCTCGACTCGCGGGACACCGACCAGGCGCCGCTGACCGCCAAGGAACTCTTCCCCGGCAAGCAACTCGTCGTCGCGGACGGGGAGCCCGCCTACAAGGTGTTGAAGAGCCAGTCCAGCGCCGCCTGCGCGGTGGCGGCCACCGGGGAGGTCGCCGACCTGCTGGTCCGCCTCGGCTGCACCCAGGTGGTCCGGGCCACGCTGCGGACGCCCGACGGCGGCCACCTCGTCACCACCGGCTTGTTCAACCTGACCGACCGGGCCAACGCCGAACGCGCCCGGGACCGGATCCGGCTGCTGCTCGACGAGCGGGAGGGCCGGTTCCGGGGCATGGCGGCCGACGAGGACAGCGCGGCCATCGCCACCGCGCCGGCCCGCGTCGGCTGGCAGGTGCGCGGCCACTACCTCGCGTACGCGGTGGTCACCCGCAGCGACGGCGAGACGATCAGGTCCGGCGACACGAAGGCCCGGGAGATCCTCTTCGACATGATCGAGCTGCACCTCAACCGGGGCGTGCTGGAGCGCCGGGCGGACGGCGGCACGGCCGGCCAGCCGACCGACGGGGGCGCGAGCGACACCGGCAGGCAGGACGGGGGCGACTGACCGGGCCGCGACGGCGAACGCGCGCAACGGGTACGTGGGCCACGGCCGCGTACCCGTTCCGCGTCCCGCCACCGGCCGCCTACGTCCGGGGCTCGACCCGGTGCGCCCGTAGCAGGTCGAGCATCCGGTCGTGCGGGACCGCGTACTTGACCCGCCCCTTGACGCCGACGGTGGTGCGCGCCATGAACAGCGAGTTCAGCAGTGCCTCCTCCGTGGCCTCCAGCACCGCCGCGAAGACCGGCTCCAGGTCGGACTCCGGCGCCGTCGGTGCCTGCGTGTCGGCGGTGGAGAACGCCAGGGCGTAGTCGCCGCTGCCGCCGGCGAAGTCCGAACCGACCCGCGCCATGGCGAAGATGGCCCGGCGGGCCACCCGACCCAGTTGCCGCGCGTCGAGGCGGCCGTCCGTGGCGACCACGATGACGCAGGAGTTCCCCGGTTGCTCCGGCCGGCCCGGCAGCGACAGGCTAGGCACTCCCACCTGCTCGGGGCGGATCGGCACCCCGCACACCTGTAGCAGGCCGGAGAAGTTGGACTGCACCAGCACACCGACGGTGACGGCGCCCCGGGAGGTCGTGGCGAGCCGCGAGGACGTGCCGATGCCGGCCTTGAAGCCGAGGGCGGCCGTGCCCGTACCGGCGCCGACGGCACCCTCCGCGGGCAGTCCGCCGCGGGCCTCCGCCAGCGCCGCGAGGACGTGCTGCTCCCGCACCGGCCGCGCCCGGATGTCGGACAGGAACCCGTCGTTGGTCTCCGCCACCACCGGGTTCAGCGACTCGACCGTCTCCCGGCCCGGCTGCCCGAGCATGTACGTGACGAGCGCGTCCGCGGCCCGGAACGTCGACAGCGTCGCGGTCAGCACCACCGGCGTCTCGATCTCGCCCAGCTCGGCCACCTGGGTCGAGCCGACCATCTTGCCGTGCCCGTTGCCCACGAACAGCCCCGCGGGCAGCGACCGGCGGTCGGTCAGCTGGTCCGGGACGATCGCCGTCACCCCGCTGCGGATGCTGTCCCCGTCGACCAGCGTGGTGTGGCCCACCCGTACGCCGGGCACGTCGGTGACGGCGTTCAGCGGTCCCGTCGGCAGCGTCCCGATGACGATGCCGAGGTCCCGTCCACGGCGAGGTTCCTGCACGGCTTCCACTCCCTTGACGCTCGACGATGCTGGCCGGGTACCGGGGCCTGGGCCGGACCGGGCGGTCAGCCCTCCACGGGTACGCGCAGCTGCCGGGTCGCCTCGGCGCGGCGGGCGTACTCGGCCGGGTCCTCGGGGTAGCCGACGGCGACCAGGGTCAGCCCGTGCGCCGGCGCCACGGTCACCTCGCTGGAGCGTTCCCGGCGGGCCAGCAGGCTGCCCGGCCACTCGGCCGGCCGGCGACCGTCGCCGGCGACCAGCATGGCGCCGACGAGGCTGCGCACCATCGCCTGACAGAACGCGTCGGCCTGCACGGTGGCCACGAGGATCCCGTCCGGGTCCCGCCGCCAGTCCAGCCGGGTCACCTCGCGCAGCGTGGTGGCGTTCTCCTTGCGCCGGCAGTACGCGGCGAAGTCGTGCTCCCCCACCAGCCCGGCGGCGGCGGCGTTCAACGCGGCCAGGTCGAGCGGCTTCGGCCAGGCCAGGATCTCGTGCCGGCGCAGCGGCTCGGCACCCCAGGTGGCGTCGGTGACCCGGTACTCGTAGCGGCGGAAGGTGGCCGAGAACCGGGCGTCGAAGTCGGCGGGCACCTCGGCCATCGCGCGTACCCGGACGTCGGTGGGGAGCAGCCGGGCCAGTCGGCGCAGCAGCCGTCCGTCGTGCTCCCGCCACACGGCGGCCGGCAGGTCGAGGTGGCAGACCTGCCCGGTGGCGTGCACCCCGGCGTCGGTGCGGCCCGCCACGGTCAGGCCGGTCGCCGTACCCGCGCCGAGGACCAGGTCGAGGGTCTCCACGAGCACCCCGGCGACCGTGCGCCGGGTGGGCTGGGCGGCCCAGCCGGAGAAGCCCGACCCGTCGTACGCGACGTCCAGCCGCAGCCGGGTGCGCTCGTCCACTCGTACCTCCGCCTCACGGGTCGGGCCCGGCACCCCACGAAGGGGTGCCGGGCCCGACGGTGGCCTGGATCAGGCCTTGTCGTTCTCGCCGGCCTCGTCGCTGTCCTCGCGGGCGGCGGCGGTGTCGCCGGACGCCGACACGGGCGCCTCGGCGTCCTGGTCGCCCGAGTTCGACTTCGGGGCCTCCTCGGCCGGGGCGAGCGCCTCGACCTTGTCCTGCTGCGCGGCCTTGCGGGCGGCGGTCTTCTTGTTCGCCTTCGGCTCGGCGACCTGAAGCTCCTCGACCAGCTCGATGATCGCCATCGGCGCGTTGTCACCCTTGCGCGGACCGGTCTTCACGATCCGGGTGTAGCCACCGTTGCGGGTGGCGAACCGGGGGGCGATCTGGTCGAACAGGGCGTAGACCACGTCCTTGTCCTTGACGACGCCCAGCACCCGCCGGCGGGACGCCAGGTCGCCGCGCTTGGCCTTGGTGATGAGCTGCTCGGCCAGCGGACGCAGCCGCCGGGCCTTCGTCTCGGTGGTCTTGATCTTGCCGTGCTGGAACAGCGCAGTGGCCAGGTTGGCCAGCATCAGCCGCTCGTGCGCGGGGCTGCCGCCGAGGCGGGGGCCCTTGGTGGGCGTGGGCATGCTTGGTGCTCCTCAGGTGTGGCGGCAGCGCGGACTAGAGCTGCTCGGTCTCGCGATAGTCGTCGGTGTCGTAGTCGGCCTCGCCGAAGGCGTCCACGACGTGCGCCGGGTCGAAGTTCGGGGCCGAGTCCTTCAGCCCCAGACCCATCCCGGCGAGCTTCATCTTGACCTCGTCGATCGACTTCTGACCGAAGTTGCGGATGTCGAGGAGGTCGGCCTCGGTACGCCCGATGAGCTCACCAACGGAGTTGATGCCCTCGCGCTTGAGGCAGTTGTAGGAGCGGACGGTCAGGTCCAGCTCCTCGATCGGCAGCGCCAGGTCGGCCGCGAGCTGGGCGTCCTGCGGGGACGGCCCGATGTCGATGCCCTCGGCGGTTTCGTCCAGCTCCCGGGCCAGACCGAACAGCTCCACCAGCGTCGAGCCGGCGGAGGCCAGCGCGGTACGCGGGCCCATCGACGGCTTGGTCTCGACGTCGATGATCAGCCGGTCGAAGTCGGTCCGCTGCTCGACACGGGTCGCCTCGACGCGGTACGTCACCTTCAGCACCGGCGAGTAGATCGAGTCGACCGGGATCCGGCCGATCTCGGCGCCGGCCTGCTTGTTCTGCGCCGCCGTGACGTAGCCGCGACCCCGCTCGACGGTCAGCTCCATGTCGAGCCGGCCCTTGCCGTTGAGGGTGGCGAGCTTCAGGTCCGGGTTGTGCACCGAGACGCCGGCCGGCGGCTGGATGTCGCCCGCCGTCACGTCGCCCGGGCCCTGCTTGCGCAGGTACATGCTGACCGGCTCGTCGTGCTCGGAGCTGACGCACAGCTCCTTGATGTTCATGACGAGCTCGACCACGTCCTCCTTGACACCGGGGATCGTGGTGAACTCGTGCAGCACGCCGTCGATCTTGATCGAGGTGACCGCCGCACCCGGGATCGACGACAGCAGCGTGCGCCGCAGCGAGTTGCCCAGGGTGTACCCGAAGCCCGGCTCCAGCGGCTCGATGGTGAACCGGGACCGGGTCTCGTTGATCGACTCCTCGGAGAGAGTCGGTCGCTGGCTGATGAGCATGTCTTCTCTTCTCTTCCGGGGCGCCCGCCATATGACGCCCACGACAAAGTGTTCCGGTGGCCCGCCCCGGACGGGCGGGCCACCGCAACGAGCTCCGACTACTTGGAGTAGAGCTCGACGATCAGCTGCTCCTGGACCTGCGTGTCGATGACCTGGCGGGCCGGGAGCGAGTGCACGAGCACCTTCATCTGGCTGGGGATAGCCTCCAGCCACGCCGGAACCGACTTCGAGCCGGCCTGAGCCTGCGCGACGATGAACGGGGTGAGCTCCTTGCTCTTGCCCCGGACCTCGATGATGTCGTGCTCCTTGACGCGGAACGACGGGATGTCGACCTTCTTGCCGTTCACGGTGAAGTGGCCGTGCTTGACAAGCTGGCGGGCCATGTCCCGGGACTGGGCGTAGCCGGCCCGGTAGACCACGTTGTCCAGCCGCGACTCGAGGATCTGCAGGAGAACCTCACCGGTCTTGGCCTTCTTGCCCACGGCCTCTTCGTAGTAGCCGCGGAACTGCTTCTCCAGCACGCCGTAGACGCGGCGGGCCTTCTGCTTCTCACGGAGCTGGAGCAGGTACTCCGTCTCCTTCGTGCGGCCGCGGCCGTGCTGCCCGGGCGGGAACGGCCGGGACTCGAACGGGCACTTCGGACCATCGCACTTGCTGCCCTTGAGGAACAGCTTCATCTTCTCCCGCCGGCAACGGCGGCAGTCAGCACCGGTGTAACGAGCCATCTCTCTCTAACCTCTCAGACCCGGCGACGCTTCGGCGGACGGCACCCGTTGTGCGGCTGCGGCGTGACGTCGGAGATCTGCCCGACCTCGAGCCCGGCTGCCTGCAGCGAACGGATGGCGGTCTCCCGGCCGGAGCCGGGTCCCTTGACGAACACGTCGACCTTGCGCATGCCGTGCTCCATCGCCCGGCGCGCCGCGGCCTCGGCGGCCAGCTGCGCGGCGAACGGGGTCGACTTGCGGGAGCCCTTGAAGCCCACCTGGCCCGAGGAGGCCCAGGAGATGACCGCACCGGTCGGGTCGGTGATCGACACGATGGTGTTGTTGAAGGTGCTCTTGATGTGCGCCTGCCCGTGGGCGACGTTCTTGCGTTCCTTGCGCCGGACCTTCTTGACAGCGGCTCCGGCACGAGCCTTCGGTGGCATAAGTCTGTGCGCTCCTATTACTTCTTGCCGGGCTTCTTCTTGCCGGCGACGGTCCGCTTCGGGCCCTTGCGGGTCCGCGCGTTGGTCTTGGTCCGCTGGCCACGAACGGGCAGGCCCCGGCGGTGCCGGATACCCGCGTAGCAGCCGATCTCGACCTTGCGGCGGATGTCAGCGGCGACCTCGCGGCGCAGGTCGCCTTCAACCTTGTAGTTGCCCTCGATGTGGTTACGGAGCTGGACCAGCTCCTCGTCCGTGAGGTCCCGGACGCGCTTGTCCGGCGAGATGCCGGTGGCAGAGAGCGTCTCCAGGGCCCGGGTGCGACCCACGCCGAAGATGTAGGTGAGCGCGATCTCCATCCGCTTCTCGCGGGGGAGGTCGACGCCGACTAGACGTGCCATGTGCGGGCGTACTCCTCGTGATGTTCTGGCGGAGGTGTGGACCCGTCCCACCCCGCTACCGACCGTTCCGTCACCGGCGTCGTGCGCCGGCGACCAGGTCGGTCGCTGCCCGAGCGGGCCCCGGCCTCCGACCGGGGGTCAACCACGATGAGGTACGCGATGCGCACCGCCCGCGGCTGGGACGAGCATGTGATTCGGTGTCTGGATCTGCGGCCCGGACCGATTTCGACCGACCGTTGTCACACGGCCGGCCGGAACTGGTTCAGCCCTGGCGCTGCTTGTGGCGCGGGTCGGTGCAGATGACCATGACCCGGCCGTGCCGGCGAATGACCCGGCACTTGTTGCAGATCCTCTTGACGCTCGGCTTGACCTTCACGGTTGCCTTACTTCCCATCTGGCCCGACGACGCGCCGAGGCGCGACACCGGACGTCGAAGACGGACACGGGGACGTCCCGGCCGCCGTCAGGCTTACTTGTAGCGGTAGACGATGCGCCCGCGGGTCAGGTCGTACGGCGAGAGTTCGACGACGACCCGGTCCTCCGGCAGGATGCGGATGTAGTGCTGCCGCATCTTGCCGCTGATGTGAGCCAGCACCTTGTGGCCGTTCGCGAGCTCCACCCGGAACATGGCGTTCGGCAGGGGCTCGATGACCCGACCCTCGATCTCGATGGCTCCGTCTTTTTTCGGCATGTACTC
>NZ_JBEZEV010000118.1:0-18091 GCF_040649055.1 Micromonospora sp. NPDC049060 | reverse complement strand
AACGAAGCGGGTCGCGACGGCGAGTGAGACGTGTGGCCGGTGACGCTGCTCCAGCAGCGACCGCATGCTCTGCACACCCTCGGACTCCAGCGCGTCCCAGAGCACCCGGATCCGTCGGGTGGCGTCGGTGTCCAGGTAGAGCTCCAGCGCCGCGACCACATGATCATCCTAGGGTCGCGGTGGTCACGGCACGACGACCGCCCGGCCCTCCAGCGTGCCGTCGCGCATCTTCCGGTACGCGACGACCGCCTCGTCCAGAGAGAAGGTGCTGGCCTTCGGCTTCACCAGGCCCCGGGCGCCCAGTTCGAGCACCTCGATGAGTTCCGGCCGGCTGCCCCAGTACGTGGTCTGGATGCTCACCTCGTACGGCACCGAGAAGAAGCCCACCGGCAGGGTGCCGCCGCCGATACCGACGATGGTGAGGTCGCCGACGGTGCGGGCGGCGGCGGCGCCGAGCGCGAGGGTCGCATCGGCGCCGACGAAGTCCAGGACCACGTCGGCGCCCCGGCCGCCGGTGGCCTGGCGGATCTCCTGGGCGGTGTCCGCGCCGGAGAGCATGGTGAGGTCGGCGCCGCACTCCTCGCCGAGCTTCAGCGCCTCCTCGCGGGTGTCCACCGCGATCACCCGCGCCGCGGTGGTCGCCTTGAGGATCTGCACGCCGACGTGCCCGAGCCCGCCCACGCCGATCACCACGGCGGTGCTGGTCGGGCCCAGCTTCGGCCAGGACCGGCGGATCGCGTGGTACGGGGTGAGCCCGGCGTCGGTCAGCGGCGCCGCCAGCACCGGGTCGAGCCCGTCGGGCAGCGGCACGACGAGCCGGGCGTGCGGCACCAGCATGTACTCGGCCATGCCGCCGTCCAGGCCGAGGCCGCCGCCCCCGCCGGGCACCGGCGCCTCGGCGACGTTCTCGCAGTACGACTCGACGCCCACCCGGCACCGTTCGCAGCTGCCGCAGCCCCACGGCCCGTAGACGGCCACCGGCTGCCCCACCGTCAACCCGCTCACCCCGTCGCCGAGCGCGTGCACCCAGCCGGCGTTCTCGTGGCCGAGGATGAACGGCGGGTTCCAGGGCACCGCGCCGGCCTCGAAGTCGTGCATCAGGTGCAGGTCGGAGTGGCAGGCGCCGGCACCGCCGATCTTGACGACCACCTGACCCGGGCCCGGGGTCGGCTCGTCGACCTCGACCAGTTCGGGCTCCGACTTCCAGTTGGGCAATCGCAGCGCGCGCATGACGCCTCCTGTTCTCCCGCTTCCGGTCCGCCTGCCGGCTGCCCGTTCCGCGGGAGCCCAAACGGCCCGCCGGGACGCTCCGGTCCGCCCCGTGGCGGTGAGCCGCCGCAGGCGTGGACGTCAGGACAGGGCCGTGGCGTCGGGCCGGGCGGCGTCCGGGGCCGTGGAGGGGGCGCCGGGGGTCATCGAGGGGGCGTCCGGGGCCATGGAGGGGGCGTCCGGGCTGGTCGAGGGGGCGGCCGGCGCTCCGGCACGGCGGCCCAGGCCCCGGTCGACGGCGACGAAGAGCAGGCCCAGCAGCCAGAACGCGGCGGCGAAGAAGACCGCGCTGACGGCCACCCCGGCGTAGCCCAACTCGCCCGCGTCGATGAACGGGTACGGGTACGTGTCCACCACCAGCCCCCGCAGCAGCGCGAAGCCGAGGTATCCGAGGGGGAACGCCAGCCACCAGGCCGCGTAGCGCGGGCGGAGCCGGCCCCGGCGGTCGAACAGCGCCCAGTCCGCCACGGCCAGCAGGGGCACGACGGTGTGCAGGAACTGGTTGCCCAGCGCCTCGCCGAGCGTACGGTCGGCCTGCGGCATCGCGAACGGGCTGGCCGGGTTGGCCAACACCAGGTGGTAGACCACGCCGGTGATGGTGATGTAGAGCGTGACCGCGCCCTTGAGCGCCGAGGGCGGCTCGGGCCGGTCCTGCCGGGCCAGCCAGGCGGCGTATCCGGCGAAGAGCCCGACGGCGAGGTTGCTCTGGATCGTGAAGTAGGGCAGCAGGCCGGTGAGCGTGGCGGAACCGAGCGCGGTGAGCACGATCCCGGCCAGCACGCTGATCACGATCGCCAGGCGGAAGACCACCGCCACGCGTCGACGCCGCAGACTCATCGGGGCAAGCTACCAGCCGCCTGGAGCCGAGGTCACCGGCCGACGTCACGCGGGCCACGCCGCGGGGGGAGGGCGTGCCGGCAGGGACGCGCCCCACCCGTCGGCCGCCGGTCAGCCCGCCTCGCTGCCGCTCAACCCGGCGGTTCGGCGGTCCGGTCAGTCCGCCTCGCCGCCGCTCGGTGCGGCGGTGTGGCGTCCCTGCTCCGGCGAGACCTGGACGGGGCCGGGGCGGGCCGGTCGCGCGGCCGTGGCCGACGGCGACGCCGTGGGCGGCGAGCCGGCCCGCCGGCTCGGGTCGGCCCCGGGTCGGCCGGTCGGCTCCGCCCCGGGGCGGCCGGTCGGGTCGGTACCGGGTCGGCCGGTCGGGTCGGCTCCGGGACGGCCGGTCGGCGTGACTGTCGGCCCGCCGGACGGGCTGCCGTGCGGGGCGGGGCTCTTCGGCTCGCCGGCCAGCACCCGCTCGCAGTAGCCGGCCACCTTCCCGTGGCCGCCGGCGGCGCGGATCAGGTCACCGAAGGCGGCCTGGTCCGGGAGACCGCCGTCGCCGGTGTCCGCCCGGTACGCCCGGCACAACTCCCGCACCGCCGCGTCCGGCTCCGGCCGACCGTCCACCCCGCCCGTCGGGGCGGACGGCGGATGGTGGGCCGTCGTGGGGGCGGCGCCCGTGGTGGGGGCGGGCCCGGGAGCGGCGGTGGTGGGTGCCGGACCCCGCAGCGGGTGGGGCAGCGCGCCCCCGGTGGCGGCGAGGGCCACCCCGCCCGTGAGGGCGAGGGCGGCACCGGCCAGCGCGGCGCGTACGCCGAACCCCGTGAGGGCGCGCCGGCGGCGCGGCTCCGGCCGGCCGAGCGGGTTGCCGGCCCGGGCCAGCCGGTAGGCCCGTACGGCTGCCTCCTCGCCGGCCAGTTCGTCGGCGTGGGGCGTGGCGCGGACCGCCGTCAACAGCGACGTGAGGGGGTGCGGGCCGTTCTGCGGGTCGAGGACAGGGCCGTCGAGCAGCCGCTCGACGGTTTCCTGGTCCATCCGGTGTGCGTTCATCTCGTGTCCCTCAGCGCCACGGGCCGTCGGGCCGTCACACGGGTCGGGGTGTGACATCCGACAAGTGCCGGGCCGGGGGCGGGACGGGACCGACCGGTTCCGCGGGTCCGCCCATGATCACTGGCGTCGGTCGATCGCCTCGCGCAGGTCGTCCGGACGCCGGGTTTCCGCCAGCGGTTGCCGATTCGTCCGGTGCGCGGTGCACTGAATCACATGGGTGTGATCAAGGTGGGCACGTCGTCCTGGGCGGACCAGATGCTGCTGCGCTCGGGCTGGTATCCCCGCGCGGCCAACACCCCGGCCGGTCGGCTCGACTTCTACGCCGGGCGCTTCCCGCTGGTCGAGGTGGACACCTCCTACTACGCGGTGCCCGTGCCCGAGACGACGCGAGGCTGGGTGGACGCCACGCCCGAGGGCTTCACCTTCGACGTGAAGGCGTTCAGCCTCTTCACCGGTCACCCGACACCGGTGGCGGCGCTGCCGCGCGACCTGCGCCCGGCCGGCGGCCCGAGCCGGATCCGCCGCCGGGACCTCCCCGCGGCCGCGTACGACGAGCTGTGGGACCGGTTCCGGGCGGCGCTGGACCCGATCGCGGCGGCCGACCGGCTCGGCGCGGTCCTGCTCCAGTTTCCGCCGTGGCTGGCCCGTGGGGCCGCCGCCGAGCGGCGCATCGCCGAGCTGGCGGAGCGGTGCCAGCCGTGGCGGGTCGCCGTCGAGCTGCGCCACGCGTCCTGGTTCGACGGCACCGCCGCGCTGGACACGCTCGGGTTCCTGCGGGAGCGCGGGCTGTCGTTCGTCTGCGTCGACATGCCGCAGGGGCACGCCTCGTCGGTGCCGCCCATCCTGTTCGCCACGGCGGAGCTGGCGGTCGTCCGGTTCCACGGCCACAGCACCGCCTGGGAGACGGGGGACAAGCAGGAGAAGTTCCGCTACGCGTACGGCGACGAGGAGCTGCGCCGCTGGTCGGAACTCCTGGTCGAGCTGGCCGGGCAGGCGGGGGAGCTGCACGCGCTGTTCAACAACTGCTGCGGTGACCAGGCCCAGCGTGACGCCGCCCGACTCGCGGAGCTGCTCGGGGTCCGCCCGGCGGGACGCGACCGGGCGGGAGCCGGTTCGCCGTCCTGAGCACGCGCCGGCGCCACCCGGGACCGTCGGCGTGGCGGCCAGGTTTCCCCGCCGGCCGCCCGGGTACCGGCGGGGGCGTGAGCGACGGAAGGGGACGCGGTGATGGGTGAGCAACGGCAGGAGCACCTCGAAGAGGCGACGCCCGGCGTACCGGGGGACGCGGCGGCGCGCGAGACCCGGGAGGCGCAGGAGGCGCACGGCGGCAGCATGGCGCCCGCTCTGGTGGACGACACCGGTCATCCGGTGGCGGCGGACCCGGCCGAGGTCGCCGACGAGGACACCGCCGGCGGCTGACCCCGTCGCGCGGGGTCCAATTCCGTGGACCCGGCCGGTGCCCTCCGGCATGATCGCCGGATGGCGACAACCTCCCGTGCGCTCCTGCGCTGGCAGTTCGACCTGACGTGGTCGCTGTTCGAGTACCACCTCGAGCGCCTCGACGCGGCGGACTTCCTCTGGGAACCGGCCGCGCTCTGCTGGACGGTGCGTCGCGACCCCGCCGGCGGCTGGACACCCGACTGGGCCGACACCGAACCCGACCCCGTGCCGGTCCCGACGATCGGCTGGCTGTCCTGGCACATCGGCTGGTGGTGGACGGTGACCATGGACCAGCTCGGGGGACGGCCGGCACGGCAGCGCACCGACGTGCGATGGCCGGGCGCGGGCGAGCCGACGGTCGCCTGGCTGCGGGGCCTGCGCGCCGAGTGGCTGGGGCACCTCGACCGGCTCACCGACGCCGACCTCGACGGCACCGCGCCGTTCCCGTGGCAGGACGACCCGGGCCACACGGTGGCGCACATGCTCGCCTGGGTCAACGCCGAGCTGATGAAGAACGTGGCCGAGATCGGTCAGCTCCGGCTGCTGCGGGCGGCGGGGCGCGCCTGACCGCCGGGGGCGGTCCCGTCCGCGCGGCTCGGCGCCCAGGTCGGAGAGCACGCCTGGCGCAGCCCCGCGCCGGGGCGTGCCGGTCAGGAACGTCGGCCCCTGGTCCGCAGCGCGTCCTCCGTCCGCTCCTCGACGTCGGCGGCGTCGGGGAAGGACCGTCGGGTCGGCGCCGGGTCGGGCGGCGCGCCGGGGCCCGCCGGCCGCGTGGGTGTCGGTTCGACCGGGCCGAAGCCGTGCCGCCCGGCGGGGCCGGACGGTCCCGCCGGCTCGTCGGCCCGCCGCTCCCCGCGCCGTCCTTCCGGCACGGCGGTCTCCTCGCTGCCCTCGTTCATGGGGTCGTGCTCAGCGACGCCCCACGGCGCCTCCACGTC
This sequence comes from Micromonospora sp. NPDC049060, assembly GCF_040649055.1. Lineage (NCBI taxonomy): Bacteria > Bacillati > Actinomycetota > Actinomycetes > Micromonosporales > Micromonosporaceae > Micromonospora > Micromonospora sp. NPDC049060. The sequence goes on along the minus strand of NZ_JBEZEV010000118.1, from coordinate 12,572 downwards.
CATGCCGTCCCTGGTCACCCAGGGCGTGGTCGCCTCCGGTGGGCGTCGGCCCCCGCCGCGTCCCTCTCCTGCCGTCATGGCCACCTCGCTGCTCGGTCCGCCGGTACCGGCCCCGAGTGCCCGTCACCGGGGCGGTCATGCCTCGCCGGCGCCCGGGGCCGCGGTGCCGGCGGGTGGGGACGCGCGCAGCGGCGCCCCGCCGCCGAGGAGTCGGCGGGACGCCGTCCGGCGGCACGTCGGTCAGCAGCGGCCGGACTTCGCCATCCGCTTCTGCCTGGCCCCGCCCATCGCCATGAGCGCGCCCATCCCCTTCGGGGCGTTCCGCATGCCGCCCATGCGCCCGAACATCCCCCGGAACACCTCGCCGGGCTTCTGCTGCTCGCCCATGTACGCGGTCATCACGATGAGCGCCCCGGTCATCGCCGGGATCGCCCACTGGAGCATCCGCATCTGCCGCTGGCACGACGCCACGTTCGACGGCGTGTGCGAGTTCGGCTCGGTGACCCCCTCGACCGCCGGCCCGCCGGCCTTCTCCAGCTTCATGCCGAGCAGTCGGCTGTAGCCGGTCACCGCGAGCGCGCCGACCGTCAACGCCGTCTTCAGCGTGCTGGCCCGCGCCACCCCCGCCTGGGCGGCCACCCGGGGGCTCTCCGTCACCAGTTCCCCGACGGCCCCCGCCAGGTGGGCGCCGATCGCCGCGGCGTTCACCGGGGTCCACCGGGCCCAGCCGGCCGAGGCCATCGGCAACCGCTGGGTCGAGTCGTTCATCTGTGCCGCCGCGCCGTTGACGCCGAACGCTCCCATCAGGGAGCCCCCGAACCAGGCCGCCAGGCCCAGGTCGTGCATCGAGCGCAGTGCGGTGTGCCGTTCGGACATCTGATCCCCTTCCACCGTGTCGGGCGGTGCGGCATACCCGCCGCCCGGCCGGCTAATCCCGCCTGTGACCTGCCGATACGCCTCGGCCGCACAGATACCGGACCCGGCTGATGCACCCGTTCGTGCCGCGTCCCGCCAGGGTCAGCGGGCCGGCAGGTCGGCGGCGAAGCGGGCCACCCGGGCCGCCAGCGGGGCGCTCGCGCGTACCCAGGTGAAGTGGTCCATCCGGGCGCCGGCCTGCGCCGGGGTGTAGCGCTCGCGCGCGACGGGCGCCGCGGCCAGCTTCGCGCACAGGTGGTCGACGGTCTCGTGCGGGGTGTACTGGTCGTCGTCGACGCTGACCGCGAGGACGGGGGTCCGCAGCGCCCGCACGGCCGCCTCGGCGTCCACCCCGTCGAGGTGCGGGAAGCGCCCGGTCCGCGCGGTGTACGCCCAGTCCCGGATGACCCCGCGCGCCTGCCGGCCGCCGAAGCCCCAGCCCGGCCAGACGCCGAGCAGCCGGGCGGTCGCCGCGATCCCCTGGGTGTACGGCAGGACGCCGTATCCGCGCAGGCCCGGGTAGCTGCGCCACCACGGTACGCCGACGGCGACCAGCGCCAGCCCGTCGACGTCGTGCTCGCCGTGCAGGGCGAGGTGCAGCAGCGCCGCCTGCCCGCCGAGGGAGTGCCCGAGCAGCAGCGTCCTGCGCCCGTCCCGCCGGGACTTGAGCGCCGCCAGCGCGGCGCCCACGTCGGCGGCCAGTTCCGGGTAGCCGTACCGGCAGGCGCGGCTCGGCTTCGGGGTGCTCTCCCCGGTGCCGCGCAGGTCGGCCACCGCCACGGCCAGGCCGGCGGCGCGCAGCGCGGCGGCGAACGGCCGGTAGTAGCGTGCCCGGACGCCCATCGCGGGCGTGATCAGCACCAGCGGGGCATCGGCGACGCCCTCCGGATCCGGATACACCTGTAGCCCGATGCGGGCCCCGTCGACCTCGACGAACTCCTGCCGGTATTCCCCCGTCGCGTTCACCGGCCCAGGCTACGGCCCGTGGCTACCGACGGGTAACCATGGGGTGGTGGGCGTCACGTCCCGGGCGACGACCGGGGCCGCCCACCACCACCCTGCGCTACGCCACCGCCGGAGCGGGCCGGCCGACCGTGCTGACCGTGGCGTAGACCGTGCTCAGCTGCTCGGCGCAGCGCTTCCACGAGTACCGGTTGCGGATCCGGTCCAGCGCCGCCGTCGCGTACGCGAAGCGACGGACCTTGTCGGCGAGCAGTCGGCGGACCGCGGTGCCGAGGGCCCGGGGGTCCCGGGGCGGCACGAGGTCGCCGGTCAGGCCGTCGACCACGGTGTCGGCGATCCCGCCGACGTTCGTGCCGACGACCGGTACGCCGCACGCCATGCCCTCCAGCGGGGTGAGCCCGAACGGCTCGTACCAGGGGGCGGCCACCAGCAGGTCCGCCGAGCGGTACCACGGGGCCAGCTCCTCCCGGGGCAGCCCGCCCAGCAGCTTCACCCGGTCGGCGACCCCGCACGACTCGGCGAGCGCGCGGAGCCGACGGGCGAAGCCGTCCGCGGGGAGCAACTCCGCCGGCGGGCCGCCGACCACCACGCACTCGGCGTCCGGCACGGCCGGCAGCGCCCGGATGACGTCCTGGATGCCCTTGCGCTCCACCAGCCGGCCGACGGTGATGATCCGGGGGCGGGCCGGGTCGCGCGGGGCGACGGGCCCGTCGGGACGGAACAGCTCCTGGTCGACCCCGGCGGGGACCATCGTCATCCGGGACCGGGGCACGCCGAGGCGGACCAGCTCGCCGACCTCGTCCTGGCACTGCACGATGATCCGGTCGGCGGCCCGGCCCAGGGCCCGCTCGTAGCCCACCCGGCCCGGTGGGCTGGTGTCCCGGGCGCCCTGCAACCGCCGCTTCACCGAGCCGAGGCTGTGGTACGTCAGCACCACCGGCACCCCGGTGCGCCGGCCGGCGTGCAGGGTGGCCAGCCCGCTCGTCCAGAAGTGGGCGTGCGCCACGTCCGGCGCCCAGTCGCCGTCGCGCCACTGACCGGCCAGCCAGCGTCCGAACTCGCCCAGGTGCGGCAGCAGCTCGTCCCTCGGCACCCGCAGCGCCGGACCGGCGGGCACGTGGCACACCCGGTAGCCGTCCGGGGTGACCACGGAGTCGGGCGGCACGGTGGAGTCCCGGCGGGTGTAGACGCGGACGTCGTGCCCCTCGCCAGCCAGCGCGGCGGCGAGCTCCGCCACGTGCGTGTGCTGACCGCCGGATTCCTCCACCCCTCCGACGGCGAGCGGACTGGCGTGCTCCGAGATCATCGCGATACGCATGTGCTTCCTCCATCGGCCGGCCCGTCGGCGGGGACCCGGTCGAGCCCCGGGGCGTCTCCTCGCCGCCTGGCGGACCCCGCCGCAGAAGTCCCTACCCCCGACCTCCCCTCCTAACCGCCGCCTGCCCGGCTCGTCCTGACGGGCCGTCCGTCGGGTGTGGAGCGGCCGACGGGCGGCGGGGCGAACCGCCCCACCGCCCGTGACCGCCCGGTCGCGGCCGGTCAGGACCGGTCGTCGTGGAGCATGCCCGGCCCGAAGACCTCGTAGGCGATCCGCTCCACCGGGACCCCCCGGCGCAGCAGGCCGCCCCGGACGGTGTTCATGAACGGCAGCGGCCCGCAGAGGTGCACGTGGGCGTCGGGGGAGAGCGGGATCAACGCCGGGTCGACCCGGCCGGCGATGACCTCGGCGGTCACCCCGGCCAGTTCGCCGTCGGTGAGGTCCTCGTACCAGAGGGCGGTGCGCAGGTTGGGCAGCGCGGCGTGCAGGCGCGGCAGTTCGCCGCGGAACGCGTGCGCCGCGCCGGCCCGGTCGGCGTGCACCAGCACCACCGGGCGCTGCGGCTCGGTGGCGGCCAGGTGCTCCAGGGCGGCCATCGCCGGGGTCAGGCCGATGCCCGCGCTGACCAGCAGCAGCGGGCCCTCCCCGGCCACCGCGCTGACCTCGCCGAACGCCGGGCTGAGCCGGAGGACGTCGTCGACGCCCACGCGCTCGTGCAGGAAGGTGGAGACCATGCCGTCGGGGGCGTCGCCGACACCGCGTACGTGCTTGACGGTGATCCGCCAGTGGTCGGCGCCGGGACGGCCGGAGAGGCTGTACTGGCGGATCTGCTGACCGCGCCCGCCGTCGAGGTCGACGGCGACCGAGGTGTACTGGCCCGGGACGAAGGTGGGCACCGGCCCGCCGTCGGCCGGGACCAGGGTGAACGACACGACGTCCAGCGCCTCGGTGGCCCGGGCGACGACCCGCCAGTCCCGCCAGACCGGCTCGCCCTCGGCCAGCCCGGCCACGGTGTAGAGGCGGGCCTCCCGGGCGATCAGCTCGCAGGCCAGCAGCCAGTAGACCTCGTCCCAGGCCGCCGCGACCTCGTCGGTGACGGCGTCGCCGAGCACCTCGCCGACGGCGGCGAGCAGGTGCCGGCCGACGATCGTGTACTGGGTGGCGGTGATGCCGAGCGAGGCGTGCTTGTGCGCGATGCGGTCCAGGATCGGGCCCCACGGTGCGTGGCTGCCGCCGGTCAGGTGCTCCGCGTACGCGACCACGGCGGCGGCGAGGGCGGCCTTCTGGGTGCCGGTGGCCTGGTTGCTGCGGTTGAAGATGTTCAGCAGTTCGGGGTGCGCGTCGAACATCCGCTCGTAGAACCGGCCGGTGATCGCCTCGCCGTGCGCCTGCACGGCGGGCAGGGTCGCCGTCACCACTGCTGCTGAGGACTCCGAGAGCACGACTGTCTCCTTCTGGGCTGAACCGCTTCGGGCCCCGACAGCAAAACAGGTATTCGAAATACCTCTTCAGGGCCGAAGGTCCCGGGTCGAGGGTCGTCCGGATCACATCCGGGGCCCGGCCGGCCGTGGTGGGCGGTCGACAGCGCTGGCTAGGGTCGAGGCGTGAAGCTCAACCGGTCCACCGACATGGCGCTGCGCATCGCCATGCTGGCCGCCGCGAACCCGCGACGGATGACCGTGGACGAGCTGTCCGACCAGCTCGGCCTGCCCCGCAACCACGTCGCCAAGGTGGTGCAGCGGTTGCAGCGGCTCGGGGTGCTGGTCACCATCCGGGGCCGTTCCGGCGGGGTGGCCTTCGCCGAGGACGGCGGGAACGCCACGGTCGGGCACGTGGTCCGGGCCTTCGAGGGCGACGACGAGGTGGTGTCCTGCGACGAGCCGGCCTGCTCGCTGCGCGCGGCCTGCCGGCTGCGGGGCGAACTGCGCCGCGCCCGCGACGCCTTCCTCGCCGTGCTGGACGACGTGACCCTCGGCGAGCTCGTCGCCGGGCCGACCGGCCCGGCGCTGCTCGCCCTCGGCCTGCCCCGCCCCCGGCCAATGCCGTCCGGGGGGCCGCCGGGGCGCGACGCGTCGCCCTCCGCGACCGTGCCCGGCCCGCCGGAGCCCCACGCACCGCCGTCGCCTGTCGGGCCCGCCGGAGCCCGGCCGGCCGTACCCGGTCCGGTCTGAGGAGTGACGATGCCCGCCAACGAGGTCTCCCACCCGGTCTTCGCCCGGGTGTTCCAGCGGGCGAGCGTGGCGATGGACCGCGCCGGCGCGGCCGCCCACCGGCGGCGCCTCGTCGCCGGCCTCGCGGGCCGGGTGGTCGAGGTCGGCGCCGGCAACGGCCGCACCTTCGCGCACTACCCGGGCACCGTCGAGCGGGTGCTGGCGGTGGAGCCGGAGCCCCGGCTCCGGGCGGCGGCCCGGGAGGCGGCGGCCACGGCTCCCGTACCCGTCGAGGTGGTCGACGGCCTCGCCGAGGCGCTGCCGGCGCCCGACGGCGACGCCGACGCGGTGGTGCTCTCCCTGGTCCTCTGCTCGGTGCCCGACCAGGCCGCCGCGCTGCGCGAGGCCCGCCGGGTGCTGCGGCCCGGTGGGCAGGTGCGCTTCTTCGAGCACGTACGCGCGCAGAGTCCCGGCCTGCGCCGCGTGCAGCGGTTGGCCGACGCGACCGTCTGGCCGCTGCTCTGCGGCGGCTGCCACACGGGCCGCGACACGGTGGCCGCGATCCGGGCGGCGGGCTTCACCGTCACCGAGCTGGACGCGTTCCGCTTCCCCGACAGCCGGCTCCCGGCCCCCGCCGCCCCGCACGTGCTCGGCGTGGCCACCCGCGACTGATCCACCCTCGCCCGTGGCCGCGCCGACTGTCCGTGGTCGTCGGACCGGTGCCACTCACCGTTGCCGCGTTGGTCCGTTCCGGGCCCGGACGTGGCGGAACCCCGCGCCGGGCGGCACGGGGTTCCGGGACGCGGTCGCGGTCAGGAGACCGTGATCGAGCCGTCCCCGGCGCGGACGCAGGCCACGGAACGCGCACCGGTGGTGGCCGCGCCCGTCAGGCACTGCCCGAGCACCTGGTGGCCGGCGGCGTTCGGGTGCCACGACTCCTGGCAGGTCTGGAAGTAGCTCACGCAGGTGTTCGCGATCCGCTGGATGGCGATCTTGTCCTTGCCGGCGAGGCTGGTGACGAAGACGCCGTTGGGCGGGCTGTCCTGCAGCCGGATCGGGGTGGCCAGGGTGCCGGCCGGGCTGGACGCCGACTCGCAGAGCCGGGCGCCGTCGAAGGCCCGCTGCACGTTGAGGTAGACCAGGTCCGCGCCGGGGAACTCGGCGGCCAGGGTGTCCCGGGTGGACTTCACCAGGGTGCCCAGCCCCTGCGAGAAGCGGTGCCCCGGCAGCAGGCTGGCCCGGTGGATCGGGCAGCCGGCCGCGTACCGCTCGGCACCCAGCGCGCGGAACTTGTCCCGGGTGTCGTCCCGGCTGTCCTCCTCGTGGAACCCGGGGGCGAGGTCGAACGGCAGCGGGTTGGTGTAGTCCTGGAAGACGATCCGGTGCTGGCCGTCGGCGTCGATCTCGCGCAGCGTGGCGAGGAGCTGGCGTACGGCCGAGGTGGTCTCCGCGGTCGCGGCGCTCCACTGGGCGGCGGTGGCCAGGTCGGCGTCGGAGCAGGGCTTCTGCTCCACCGGCCCGCCCAGGTAGGCCCAGAACTCCCACCAGCCGGTCCAGGCGTCGGCGATGAACCGGTTGGCGCACTTCTCCGCGACGCTGCCGAAGGTGAACGAGCTGTTGTTCGAGCCGAGCCCGAGCAGGACCAGGTCGATGTCGTGGGTCCGGCCGACCGCGCGGAGCTGGTCGAGCTGGGCGGCCACCTGACGGCCGTTGGCCCGGGCCGAGGAGGCGGCGGCGATGTCGTGCGGCTGCCCGCCGGAGCAGGCGAGGTTGAACCGGTCCTGGATGCCCGGCAGGTTGGCCCGGTGCAGTGAGGCGTTCGCCGAGCGGTGGCAGAAGAACGCGTTGTTGTTCGCGGCGGTCCAGCCCGGGAAACCCTGGGCGACCCCGTTGACGTCGGCCACCGGGGTGTACGCCCCGGCGCCCTCGCCGCTGATGAAACTGTCGCCGAGCGCCACCGCGGCGGTGGGCGGGGCCGCCGAGGCCGGGGCGCCCAGCCCGACGGCGGTCGACAGGGTGGCGGTGGCGACGGCGAGCGCCGCCGCGAGTGCGGTACGACGGAACCTGGACATGTCGTCCCCTAACTGTCCATCGAAACGTGAAAGATCCTCCGAGGGCGCGATCAGATCACTCCGGCACGACGGGCGTCAATGGCCCGTAACAAGATCTTTCCGAGAGGGACACACTCGCCCCGGCCGCGACCCCGGCGGCGTCGGCGGTCGGAGCGCAGGTCCGGGGCGGCCGTGGTGGCGCCCGCCGCGTGGGGGAAGGCCGGCCACGGCATCGTTGTTGTCCGGGTGGAGCCGCCCGCCGGCCGGTGCCATGGCAAACCGGTCACGGCGGCTCCGATACGCCGGAACCGGACGGAACGCGCTACCCTGCCGCCCGGGCCCGACCCACGGCGAGGCGCGTGCCTCGCTGCGGGGCGCCGTCGTCCTGTCGCATCTCCCGGTTAGGCTCGCTGCGGCGCGCGGGCCGGCCGACGACGTCGGACGCGGCACCACATCGCCGAGACCTGGGAGTACGACCAGTTGACCGCAGAGCCTGAGACCCTGTATGGGGCCGACGACCTCACGCACCTCGAGGGGCTGGACGCCGTCCGCAAGCGGCCCGGCATGTACATCGGCTCCACCGACAGCCGTGGCGTGGGTCACCTCGTCAACGAGATCCTCGACAACTCGACGGACGAGGGCGTCGCCGGCCACGCCACGAAGGTGGAGGTGACGCTGCACGCCGACGGCTCGGTCCAGGTCGACGACGACGGTCGGGGCATCCCCACGGACGTGCACGCGAAGTCCGGCATCTCCGGCGTCGAGCTGGTGCTCACCCGGTTGCACGCGGGCGGCAAGTTCGGCGGCTCCGGCTACAAGACCTCCGGCGGTCTGCACGGCGTGGGCGCCTCGGCGGTCAACGCGCTGTCCCGCCGGTTCGACGTGACCGTACGCCGGGGCGGCAAGGTCCACGCGATGTCGTTCCGGCACGGCGTGCCGGGGATCTTCGACGGTGACGGCCCCGACGCGGCGTTCACCCCGGGCCCCGGCCTCCAGATCGTCGGCGCGATGAAGCGCGGCCAGCGCACCGGCACCTCGATCCGCTGGTGGCACGACGCGCGCTACTTCGAGACCGGCGCCCGCCTGGACGCCGAGGCCGTGCGGATGAAGCTGCGCAACACGGCGTTCCTGGTGCCGGGCGTGAACTACACGCTGCGCGACCACACCGGCGAGGAGCCGACCGAGGAGAGCTTCCACTACCCCGACGGCCTGACGGACATGGTGGAGTTCCTCGCCCCGGCCGGCGACCGGCCCGTCTCCGGCATGCTGATGGTCACCGGCGAGGGCACCTACCGGGAGAACGCCGCCGACGCCAACGGCGTCATGCAGTCCAACGTGCAGCGTCGGGCCGAGGTCGAGGTGGCCTTCCGCTGGGGCACGGGCTACGAGCGCACCGTCGAGTGCTTCACCAACACCATCCGCAACGCGCACGGCGGCACCCACCGCAAGGGCTTCGAGCGGGGCCTGGCGCGTACCCTCGCCGACGCCGTCCGCAACACCCGTGGCCTGCTCAAGGCCAAGGAGGACCCGCCGACCCTCGACGACGTCCTGGAGGGCATGACCGCGGTCGTGCACGTCCGGATCCCGGAGCCCCAGTTCACCTCGCAGACCAAGGACGAGCTCTCCACCGCCGGCATCACGAAGGTGATCCAGGGGCTGGTCGAGCAGCACCTGAAGGCGTGGCTGGAGGACCGCCGGACCAAGGCCGAGGCACGTACGGTCCTCCAGAAGATCGTCGACGCGGCACGCGTACGGCTGACCCAGAAGCAGCAGAAGGACGCCGCCCGGCGCAAGACCGCCCTGGAGGGCGCGTCGATGCCGCCGAAGCTGGTCGACTGCCGCGCGGCGGGCATCGAGCGCAGTGAATTGTTCATCGTGGAGGGCGACAGCGCGTTGGGGACGGGGCGACTTGCCCGGTCTGCCGAATATCAGGCGCTTCTTCCGATTCGGGGCAAGATCCTCAACGTGCAGAAGGCCAACCTCCAGCAGGTGCTGGACAACGCCGAGTGCGCCGCGATCGTGCAGGTGCTCGGCGCCGGCTCCGGCCGCACGTTCGACCTGTCGGCCATGCGCTACGGCCGGGTGCTGATCATGGCGGACGCCGACGTCGACGGCGCGCACATCCGTACCCTGTTGATCACGCTCTTCGCCCGCTACATGCGTCCGTTGATCGAGGCCGGCCGCCTCTACGCGGCGATGCCGCCCCTGCACAAGATCACCACCAGGGGGCGCAACCCGCAGACGATCTACACCTACACCCAGGCCGAGATGGAGGCGACGGTCCGCAAGCTGGAGAAGGCCGGCAAGCAGATCGTCACCCCGATCCCGCGCTTCAAGGGTCTCGGCGAGATGGACGCCGACGAGCTGTGGGAGACGACGATGAACCCGGCCACCCGGGCCGTGCGCCGGATCACCATCGACGACGTCGACGCCGCCGAGCGGATCCTCGAACTGCTGATGGGGGAGAAGGTCGAGCCGCGCCGCAACTGGCTGATCGACTCCGCCGACCGGGTCGACCGCGAGGCGATCGACGCATGAGCACCGCCCGCCGAGAGGGAAGCTGAACGATGGCACGCCGTAAGGACGACCGCGCCAAGGTGGATCTGTCCGCCTTCGACCAGGCCGGCGCGCGGGTCTTCGACAACCCGCTGGTCACCGAGGTCTCCGACTCCTACCTGGAGTACGCCTTCTCGGTGATCCACTCCCGGGCCCTGCCCGACGCCCGCGACGGCCTCAAGCCGGTGCACCGGCGCATCCTCTGGTCCATGTACGAGCAGGGCCACCGCCCCGACCGGGGGCACGTGAAGTCCGCCCGCATCGTCGGGGACGTGATGGGCAAGTACCATCCGCACGGCGACACGGCCATCTACGACGCGATGGTCCGCCTGGCCCAGGACTTCTCGCTCAACGCCCCCCTCATCGACGGGCATGGAAATTTTGGTAGTCCGGACGACGGGCCGGCGGCCTCGAGATACACCGAGGCCCGGATGTCGCGGGAGGCGATGCTGCTCGTCGGCGAGCTGGGCGAGGACACGGTCGACGTCGAGCCGAACTACGACGGCTCGCTGACCCAGCCCACCGTGCTGCCCGCCGCGTTCCCCAACCTGCTGGTCAACGGCGCGTCGGGGATCGCGGTCGGCATGGCGACCAACATGATCCCGCACAACCTCGGCGAGGTCGTCTCCGCCGCCCGCTGGCTGATCAACCACCCGGACGCCACGCTCGACAAGCTCATGGAGTTCGTCCCCGGCCCGGATCTGCCCACCGGTGGGCTGCTGCTCGGGCTCGACGAGGTGCGTCGGGCCTACGAGACCGGGCGCGGCGTCGTGCGGATGCGGGGCAAGGTCGAGATCGGCCCGCTGGAGGGCAGCCGGGGCCGGCAGGCGATCACCGTCGTGGAGCTGCCCTACGGCGTCGGTGCCGAGAAGGTCATCGCGGCCATCACCAACGAGGTCAACAAGACCAAGCGGCTCACCGGCATCGCCGACGTCAAGGACCTCACCGACCGGGAGAGCGGCACCCGCCTGGTCGTCGAGTGCAAGGTCGGCGTCAACCCGCAGGCGCTGCTCGCCGACCTCTACCGGCTCACCCCGCTGGAGCAGTCGTTCGGCGTCAACAACCTGGTGCTGGTCGACGGGCAGCCGCAGACCCTCGGGCTGAAGGCGCTGCTGGAGGTCTTCCTGGCCCACCGCTACGAGGTGGTGACCCGGCGCAGCTCGTACCGCCGCCGCAAGCGCGAGGAGCGGCTGCACCTGGTCGACGGCCTGCTGATCGCCCTGCTCGACATCGACAGGGTGGTCAAGCTCATCCGGGCCAGCGAGGACGCCCAGGCCGCCAAGGACGGCCTGATGCAGAAGTTCAAGCTCTCCGAGATCCAGGCCACCTACATCCTGGACACCCCGCTGCGCCGGCTGACCAAGTACGACCGGATCGAGCTGGAGGCCGAGCAGGAGAAGCTCCGCAAGGAGATCGCCGAGCTCTCCACGATCCTCGACGACCCGAAGGTGCTGAAGAAGGTCGTCTCCGACGAGCTGGCGGCGGTGGTGAAGCAGTTCGGCGCGGCGCGTCGCACCACGCTCGTCGACGGGGACCTCAAGGAGGTGCTGGCCGCGTCCGCGCCGGCTGGCCCGCTGGAGGTCGCCGACGACCCGTGCCAGGTGATCCTCTCCGCGACCGGGCTGGTCGCCCGGACGGCGGCGGAGTCGGAGGAGGCGTCCGAGGGCCGCCGGCGGCACGGCCGGACCAAGCACGATGCCGTACGCGCCGTCGTGCACTCCACCGCCCGGGGGAAGGTGCTGCTGGTGACCAGCGCCGGCCGGGCGTTCAAGGTCGACGTGCTGCCGTTGCCGGTCCTGCCCGAGCAGGCGGGCACGGTGTCGCTGCGCGGCGGGATGGCCGCCGCCGAGCTGGTGCCGCTGGAAGCGGGGGAGACCGTGGTCGGGCTGGCCCCGCTCGGGCCGACCGCCGAGGGCTCCCCGGGCCTCGCTCTGGGCACCCGGCAGGGCGTGGTCAAGGTCTGCGCACCGGAGTGGCCCGTCCGCTCGGACGAGTTCGAGGTGATCGGCCTGCGGGAGGGCGACGAGGTGGTCGGGGCGACCTGGCTCACCGACGGCGCGGAGACGCTCACCTTCGTCACCTCGGAGGCGTCGCTGCTGCGGTTCGCCGCCGGGCTGGTCCGGCCGCAGGGGACCAAGGGCGGCGGGATGTCGGGCATCAACCTGCCCGCCGGTGCCCGGGTGGTGTTCTTCGGGGCGGTCCGCACCGACGACCCGGGTCACGGCGAGCCGATGGTGGTCACCTCCACGGGCGCCACGGTGAAGGTGACGCCGTTCCAGGCGTACCCGGCGAAGGGGCGGGCGACCGGCGGAGTGCGCGCCCACCGCTTCCTCAAGGGTGAGACCGACGTGGCCGTCGCCTGGGTCGGGTCGCGTCCGGTGGCCGCCACCGCCACCGGCGAGCCGGTGGAGCTGCCGGCGGCGGACCCGCGCCGCGACGGCTCCGGCTTCGCCGTGATGCTGGGCCCCACCGTCGTCGGCCACCAGATCGAACGCGACTGACCTGTCAGCAGGAAGGGGGGGGGGGGCCCCCCCCCCCCCCCCCCCCACCCCCCCCCCCCCCCCCCCCCCCCCCCCCCGGGGGGGGGGGCCCCCCCCCCCCCCCCCGGCCCCGCCCCCC
>NZ_JBEZEV010000117.1:0-18301 GCF_040649055.1 Micromonospora sp. NPDC049060 | reverse complement strand
GGGTGGGGGTGGGCCGGGGGGGCCCGGGGGGGGGGGGGGGGTGCGGCCGCCGGTGCGGGCTGCGGGACCCGGGCGGCGCCGCGGGCGGCGGGCTCGGGCTGCGCCCAGGCGGGGGACGCCTGCTCGCCGGATTCCCAGGCGGGCTGCTCCGGGGCGGCGTGTGGCGGCTGCGGAGCGGCGGCAGCCCAGGCCGGACCGGCCTGCTCCTGCGCGCCCGGCCATGGCGGCTGCGGCGACGCGCCGGACGGTCCCCACTGGCCGGACTGGGCCGGGTCGGTCTGCTGCGGCGCCTGGGCGGCCCACGCGGGGGCGGGCTGCTGCTCACCCTGCGCGCCCCAGGCGGGCGGGTTCGGTCGCTCCGACGGGGGCGGGGGTGCCCAGCCCAGATCGGGGGCGCCGGCGCCGTATCCGTTGTCCTGCTGTGCCGGGCGGTCGCCGTACGGCGCCGGTCCGCCGGCGCCCGGCGACACCTCGTCCGGCTGCTGGCCGGGGTGGTGCGTGCCCTCGGACGTCATGCGTGCGCCTCCTCCATCACCTGTCGGCCGCCACTGCCGATCGGTCTTCTCGGCAGGGTGGCCGGCGTCGCCGGTGTACCGGCCGTGCCGGCTCCCCGCACCGTATCCGGTGACCGCCCGAGGGCGACCGGGGAGCACGATCGTCACTCCCCGTGGCCGGATGGTGTCGAGCGGCTTCTATCGACTCGACTGCTCCGGGTCGGCGGGCGACGACCGAAGCCCACCGTACCGGGCGCTGAGGCGAGGTGGAATCCCGGTGTCAGCCGCTGCGAAACGCCGATGACCCGCCCGGGCGGACCGGGCGGGTCATCGATCTGGAGGAGGTGAGAAAGGTTCCGGGCGTCAGCTCATGTGACGCTGGGCGATGGCGAGGATCTCTTCGCGGACCGCGGGCGAGTTGGCGGAGCGCAGCGCGTGCTCGATGGCACGGGCGCGGCGGTTGGCGTCGCGGCGGTTGCGGATTCGCTCGATCATGCTCATGGGTCTCTCCTCCTGGCTATTCGGTTGTCAGCCCCTTGATGTCTTCCATTGAACACCAAGACGGGCGCAACTTCCATCGATTGTTAGGTGAGCTGGGACACGGGCCGAACAATCGAAGGTGAGAGGGGTCTGTGACCCACGCAATCCTCTGTCTCTGGAGGGCTGCCGATGCCGGGAGGTGCGCGCGCCACAAAAGGACACGGCCGGTGTGCCGGGCGTCAACCCGTCGCACACCGGCCGTTCGGCTGGCGTCAGGACCGTCAGGTCCAGGCGAGCAGCGCTGCCTCCGGGTCGGCCAGGAACTCCCCGATGTCGCGCAGGAACTTCGAGCCCAGTTCACCGTCGATGATCCGGTGGTCGAAGGAGAGGCCCAGCGTGGTGACCTGCCGCGGCCGGACCTTGCCCTTGTGGACCCAGGGCATCTCGCGGACCGCGCCGAAGGCCAGGATCGCCGACTCGCCCGGGGGCAGGATCGGCGTACCGGTGTCCACCCCGAACACGCCGACGTTGGTGATCGTCAGCGTGCCGCCGGACATGTCGGCCGGCGAGGTCTTCCCGGCCTTGGCCGTCTGCACCAGGCCGGTCATCGCGTCCGCCAGCTCGCGCAGCGAGAGCCGGCCGGCGTCCTTGATGTTCGGCACGATCAGCCCGCGCTCGGTGGCCGCCGCGATGCCCAGGTTGACGTAGTCCTTGACGACGATCTCGTCGCCGGCCCAGGTCGAGTTGACCATCGGGTGGCGCTTGACGGCCAGCAGCACCGCCTTGGCCACCAACAGCAGCGGCGAGACCCGCACGTCGCGCCACTCCCGCCGGTTGCGGAGCCGGTCCAGGGCCTTCATCGCCCGGGTCACGTCGACGGTGAGGAACTCCGTCACGTGCGGCGCGGTGAACGCCGAGCGGGACATGTTCTCGGCGGTGAGCTTGCGTACCCCCTTGACGGGGATGCGCTGCTCGCGGTCCGCACCGAAGCTCGCGACCGCCGTGGCCGGGGCCGACACCGCGAGCGGCTCGGCCGCCGCCGTGGCCCCGCTCGCCGCCCGCTGTACGTCCTCCCGGGTGATCGAGCCCAGCGGCCCCGACCCGGTCAGCGCGGACAGGTCGACGCCGAGATCCTTGGCGAGCTTCCGCACCGGCGGCTTGGCCAGCACGGGCCCGCCGGCCGGTCCGTGACCGTTCGACGGCGCAGTGGCCACCGGGGCCGGCTGCGTCGGTGCGACCGGCTGCGCGGCCTGGGCCGGCACCGGTGTGTCGCCCCTGCGCGGTCGGCGCTTGGCCGCCGTGGTGCGCGGGCCGTAGCCGACCAGCACGGCGGTACGGCCGCCCGGGGCGGGACCGCCGATCAGGCCCGGCTCGACCGCGCCCTCTGCCGGCGCCACCTGGACCGCGGCCAGCGACGCCGCCGACGGGGTGGGCAGGGCCGCGTCCGGGGCGCCGGTCGTCGACGCCTCGATCGGCCCGGCGCCCGGGTCGGTGTCGATCGCGATGATCGGCGTGCCGACCTCGACCGTGCTCCCCTCCGGGTGGAAGATCGACTGCACCTGGCCCGCCCACTTCGCCGGGATCTCGACGGCCGCCTTGGCCGTCTCCACCTCGACGATCGGCTGGTTCAGTTCGATGACGTCGCCGACCTTCACGAGCCACGCGAGGATCTCGCCCTCGGTCAGGCCCTCGCCCAGGTCGGGAAGGTTGAACTCCTTGATCCGCGACATGCCGCTCACCAGCCGAAGGTGCGGTCGACGGCGTCGAGCACCCGGTCGAGGTCGGGCAGGTACTCCTCCTCCACCCGGGCGGCCGGGTAGGGGGTGTCGAAGCCGGTCACCCGCAGCACCGGGGACTCCAGGGAGTAGAAGCACTCCTCGGTGATCCGGGCCGCGATCTCCGAGCCCAGGCCCAGGTTGCCCGGGGCCTCGTGCACGACCACGCAACGGCCGGTGCGCTTCACCGACTCGTACGCGGCGGTCAGGTCCAGCGGGGAGAGCGAGCGCAGGTCGATGACCTCCAGCTCCCGACCGTCCTCGGCGGCGGCGGTCGCCGCGTCCAGGCAGGTCCGCACCATCGGCCCGTACGCCAGCACCGTGGCGTCCGTGCCGGGCCGGACGACCCGGGACGAGTGCAGCGGGTACGCCCCCGACAGCGGGCCGTCCAGCTCGACCGGGCCCTTCTCCCAGTAGCGCCGCTTCGGCTCCAGGAAGACGATCGGGTCGTCCGAGGCGACGGCCTGCTGGATCATCGTGTACGCGTCCTGCGGGTTGGCGCAGGACACCACCTTCAGGCCGGCGGTGTGGGCGAAGTACGCCTCCGGTGACTCCGAGTGGTGCTCGACCGCGCCGATGCCGCCGCCGAACGGGATCCGGATGACCATCGGGATCCGCACCTTGCCCTGCGAGCGGTAGTGCATCTTCGCCACCTGCGACACGATCTGGTCGTACGCGGGGTAGACGAAGCCGTCGAACTGGATCTCGCAGACCGGCCGGAAGCCGCGGATGGCCAGGCCCACCGCGGTGCCGATGATGCCGGACTCGGCGAGCGGGGTGTCGATCACCCGCTGGTCGCCGAAGTCCTTCTGGAGGCCGTCGGTGATCCGGAAGACGCCGCCGAGCTTGCCGACGTCCTCGCCCATGATGACGACCTTCGGGTCGTTCTCCAGGGCCCTGCGCAGGCCGGTGTTGAGGGCCTTGCCGAGGGTGAGCGTCTCCGTGGCCATCAGTGGGCGCTCCCCTCGAACGACTCCATGTACTTCGTGAACTGCGCCCGCTGCTCGTCGAGCTCGGGGGACCCGTTGGGGTAGACGTGGTCGAACATCGTCACCGGCTCGGGGTTGGGCATGGCGAGCACCCGCTCACGCAGGTGCACCGACTCGGTGCGGGCCTGCTCGTCGACAGCCGTGAAGAAGTCCGCGTCGGCGATCTGCTGCTTCTCCAGGAACGCCTTCATCCGGGCGATCGGGTCCTTCGCCTGCCAGGCCTCGACCTCGCTGGCGATCCGGTAGCGGGTCGGGTCGTCGGAGGTGGTGTGCGCGCCCATCCGGTAGGTGTAGGCCTCGATCAGGCTGGGACCCTGGCCGAGCCGGGCGTTGTCCAGCGCGTGCCGGGTCACCGCGTACGACGCGAGCACGTCGTTGCCGTCCACCCGGACACCGGGGAAGCCGAAGCCGCCGGCCCGCTGGTAGAGCGGCACGCGGGTCTGGCGCTCCAGCGGCTCGGAGATGGCGTACTGGTTGTTCTGGCAGAAGAACACCAGCGGGGCGTTGAAGACGCTGGCCCAGACGAACGCCTCGTTGACGTCGCCCTGGCTGGTGGCGCCGTCACCGAAGTAGGCGATCACCGCCTCGCCGTCCTCGGTGCCGGTCTTGCCGTCCATGTGGACGCCCATGGCGTAGCCGGTCGCGTGCAGGGTCTGCGCCCCGATCACGATCGTGTACATGTTGAACTTGAACTCGTTCGGGTCCCAGCCGCCCTGGTCGACGCCCCGGAACAGGCCGAGCGGCATGATCGGGTCGATGCCCCGGCAGTAGAGGACGCCGTGCTCCCGGTAGGTCGGGAAGGCCATGTCCTGCGTACGCAGCGCGCGTCCCGAGCCCACCTGCGCGGCCTCCTGGCCCAGCAGGCTGGCCCACAGGCCCAGCTCGCCCTGGCGCTGCAACGCGGTGGCCTCGGCGTCGAGCTTGCGGACCAGCACGAGGTCGCGGTAGAGCCCGCGGTACTCCTCGTCGGTGAAGTCGACGCGGTACTCGGTCCCGTCCGGGCCGGTCGCGCTCTCGATCCGCTCACCCTCCGGGGTGAGCAGCTGCACCAGCTGCGGGTCGCCGGTCGCACCCTTCTTGGACCGGGGTGCGGCCCGTCGGCCGCGACTGGAGACCCCGGGGTCGCCCTTTGCCATCCGTCTCTCCCTGTCTGTCTGCGTCGGCACCGGGGGGTCACCCGGCCGCGCAACTCGTGCGCCTGCCCGGCTGGTGCCGGACGGGTTCCTGGCGGCCGCGCCTAGCCCCGGTGGGGGTTGCCGCGCGGCGTGAGCCGGATTCTGGCCGAACCCGGATCGGGAGCGCCGGCGCCCAGCCGCGCCTGCCGCGAGGGTGCGCGGAGGTCGTGGCTGCGTTGCCGTCGTGGTCCATATTCGCATCACACGTGAGCGCGCCCACAGTGCGCCTGTCCCGGCCGATCGCGGTGGCCCGCTTCGTCGCACGGCGCCCCCGGTGTCCGTTGCATCGACGCGCGGCCGATCCGGCGATGGTTCGTCACCGTTCGGCCAGATACGCGTGTCGACACGCTGTGCAGGGTTGGCCGACCGACCGTCACTGGTCCAGGCTGATTGGCGCGGGATCGTCCGCGTCGGGGCGGTTTGCCGCTTCCTCGTGTCCGGGCGGTGCCCCGGGCGCTCGGGCCGGTCGCCGTACCGGCCCGTCCACCGTCGGAGTCGACGAAAAGGGGTGTGTGGTGTCCGAGCCAGGCCCAGATCCCACCGTTCCCCTCCTCGGCCGGCACCGGGCCGGCGGCTACCGCCGGCTGGTCGGCGCGCACCGGGCCCCCGGCTCGGGCGGGCCGTCCCGGGGCTACCTGTTCACGGTGGCACTGCTCGCCGGCACCGCGTCGATGCCGATCCTCGCCGCGATCAGCACCAGCTCCGCCACCGTCGGCAGCACGGCCCTGCCGGACGGCAGCACCCCGTTCCTCCCGACGCCCTCGGTCGGCCCCGTGGTGATCCCGGTGCCGGCGACGGGCCGCCCCCCGGTAGCCTCGTCGACCCCGTCCCCCGCCGTGGCCGACCCGGGCGACTGGCGGACCGTCGTGCCCTTCCCGCGTACGCCGATCGTCGCGGCGCCCGCCCCGCCGCCGCCGCTCCGCCCGGCGGCGCGTCCGAAGCCCCCGTCCCGGCCCGGCGGCCGGCCGGTACCGCCGCCCTCGTCCCCGAAGCCCTCGGCACCCCCGTCCCCGAGGCCTCCGGCGTCCCCGAGCCCGTCGCCGAAGCCCTCGCCGAGCCCCAGCCCGAGCCCGGCACCCACGCCGACCGGCGAGCCGACGTCGGCGGAGCCGACGAGCACCCTCTCGCTACCACCGCCTGAGCCCACGGCGTCCCCGGCGCCCAGCGCGTCCCCGGCACCCGACGATCCGACCGCCAGCGCGACCGTCGACCCCGGCCCGACCACCGGCGATCCCGGCGGGACCAGGCACCGGGACGGCCGGCCGCGGGTACGGTGACGGTCGACGGCAGGTGATCCACGGCGGGGCCCCGGCCCGGTCGGAGCGCCGGGGTACGGACGGGAACGGTTCCGGGCGGCGGCCCGGGGCGGACGCAGAGGCGGGGCGCTGAGCGGGACGGGCGGTTCGGACGCGGAATCCCACAGCCGTCCGGCCGCCCCGCCACCACCCGGCCGGACCCTCCGGCTCGCCCGGTTCGTGACCGAGCTGACCGCGCCCGCCGTGCTGGTCTCGGCGCTGACGCTGGCGGTCGGCTGGCACAGCGCCCAGGGCGCGCACGGGCTGGCCTGGGGACTGCTGGCCACGCTCTTCGTCAGCGGGATCCCGTTCGCGTACATCCTCGGCGGGGTGCGTCGCGGCCGGCTGACCGACCATCACGTGGGGATCCGCGAGCAGCGCCGCGTCCCGCTGCTGTTCGGGCTCTGCTCGGTCGCCGCCGGGCTGGCCCTGCTCGCCGTGCTCGGCGCGCCGCGACCGGTGCTGGCCCTGGCCGCCGCCGGGCTCGTCGGCCTGGTGGTCGCCGTGACGGTGAGCCACTGGTGGAAGATGTCGATCCACTCGGCGGTGGCCGCCGGCACGGTGGTCGTGCTGGTGCTCACGTTCGGGGCCGGGTTGCTGGCGACGGCGCCACTGCTCGTGCTGGTCGGTTGGTCCCGGGTCCGCCTGCGCGACCACACCGTGCCCCAGGTGGTCGCGGGCCTCGCCCTGGGCGCCCTGGTGGCGGCCCTCTTCTTCGCCCCCCTCCGCTGACCCACCCCACCCCCCCCACCCCCTCCGGCGCCGCGCGGACGGACGACGCCCCGGCGCTCACGTGCGCCCCCGGCCAAGGCCGTCGATCATGCAGTTGTGGTGCCCCACAAAAGCCGCGTAATGCTGCTTTCCGCCCACCACAACTGCATGATCGACGCGCGCGGGGGAGGGAGGGCGGGTGGGGTGGGTGCGGGTGGCGTTAGGCGGGGTCGTCCGTGAGGCGGTGGCGGTTGGCCTCGATCCAGGCGTCGAGGGCGGCCGGGTCGTCGGGGTCGACGCCGTCGGCCATCAGCTGCGCGACGGCGGCCGTGGCGGGGCTGCGGCGTTCGCCCGTGCTGTAGAGGCGGGCGAACTCCGGCACCATCTCCTCGACGGCCGTGTCGATCTGCGTCGCCGCCTGCTCGGGCAGCCCGCGCTTACGGGCGGCGTAGCCGGCCCAGGCGCGCAGCACCCGGGGCAGCAGCGCGGCGTCGTCCATGTCCAGCACCGCGCGCCGGTGCACCCAGTCCAGCAGGAACAGCCCGGCCACGGTGGGGCTCCACCGCAGCGGGTCGGCGTCCGGGAAGCTGGCCGCGTGGTCCAGCAGCAGGCTGAGGCAGAAGTGCAGCGAGGCCAGCTCCGCCCCGTCGATGGTGTCCAGGCCGAAGCGGGCCGCCTCGGGCGAGGCGAGGAACCGGCGGACCAGGTCCGTACGCTCGGCGGCGGAGAGCGGCTCGGTGGGCGCGGGGGCCGCCCCGGCCGCCTGCGGCAGCCGTGCCAGCCGGGCGCCGAGCAGGGCGCGGTCGGTGGCGAGCGAGCCCTCCCCGGGCAACTCGGTCAGGCCGTCGGTGATCGCGAGATGGCGGGTCACCTCGGCGCGCATCCGGGCCGGCTCCTCGTCGCGGAACCAGGTCAGCTCGTCCCCGGCGCACATCTGCCGGACCTGGTCGAGGATGCGGTCGGGCGGCCCGCCGACGAAGACGTCCTTGGTGATGCCGATGTTGTGGTCGAGCAGCGTCACCACGGCGTGCGCCGGACCGCCCGCCGGGTCGTCGTAGGCGAAGGTCGCCAGGTAGGAGGTCTGGTCGCCGTACACGTCGCCGTAGGACCAGCAGCCGGTCAGGTGCACGCGGCCGAGGTGGCCGGCCCAGGCGGGGGTGGCGGCGCCCGGACGGACCCGGTCGGTGCCCTCGGCGTCGGGCACCAGCGCGGCGAAGACGGAACGGATGGTGGTCGCCGCGGCCGAGCGGCGGCGGGAGGTGGCGGCCAGGAAGCCGGCCACGAAGTCCCGGACGGCGGCGTCACGTTCGGTCTCCGCGACCGAGTAGACGCTGCCGAGCAGGGCCGCGCCGAGCATCTCCGCGTCGAGGGCGTTGTCCAGCTTGGCCACGTCGCGGGCGGCGTGCAGCACCGCGTCGTACGGGGTCTGAGGCGTTCCCATCCACCGACCCTACGCCGCCGCCCGCCCCGGAACGGTACGAGCGACCCGAGCGTCCGGCCCGCGTCGCGCCGCCACGCCGCCGACCTGCGGTTGTCGTGGGACGGGACTTTCGGCTCAGCGGCCGGCGGCCTCCCCCAGGGCCGTACGGGCCTCGGCGTAGGAGGCGAGCACCGTCCGCACGGGGGCCAGCACGTGCTCCTCGCCGACCGTCGCCACCGCGTCCGTGAGGCGCCGCTCGGCCCGGCGACGGGCGCGGCGGGCCGCCCAGCGGACGATCGGCCTGGTCAGGGCGGCCACCAGCAGCCCGGCGAGCAGGCCGCCGAGGAGCAGCAGGGTGGGCAGCGGCACCTCGCCGACCATCGGGTGCTCCAGCGCCGGCAGGCCCAGCGCGCGCAGCGCGTAGCCGAGCGCCAGCCAGCCCAGCCCGGCCAGCGCGGCCAGCGTCACCAGCCACTGGAGGCCGCCGACGAACCGCCACCAGAGCGGTCGCCGGTCCATGCCCAGGTCCGTGCCGGCCACCGCGCGGTCCAGCGCGTCCGGCAGGTCGGCGAGGCGGGAGCGGGCGGCGGCGGTCACCGCGGCCGGCCAGGCGGCGGGCAGGTCCGCCCCGGTCCGGTCGGCCACCGACCGGATCGCCAGCCCGAGCGCCGCGCGCTGCGCTGCGGTGGGGTCGGGCACCGAGGTCGCGGCCACGAGGCTCTCCGCCGGTTCGTCGCGGCCGGCGGCCGGGCCGGGCAGGTGCAGCCGGCGTAGCGGGTCGGGCCGCAGCCGCCGCCAGCCCCGGACCAACGGCCAGCCGGTGGTGGCGGCGCCCCGGTGCCGGTACGCCTGCTCGACCGCCTCGGCGACCGCCGGCACCCCGGCCGCGCCGGCGAGCGCCCGGTGCAGCCCGCTGACAGCGGCGTCGTCGGGTCCACCGGCCGGCGAGGCACCGCCGACCAGCTCTTCGAGCCCGGCCACCACCGCGTCCACGTCGCCCTGGAGCCGCCGCAGTGCGGCCTGCCGCTCGGCCACCGTGCGTTCCAGCGCCTCCCGCAGCCCGACCATGCCCGCCGGGTCGACGGCGGTGGTCGCCAGCAGCGGTACGCCGTCCAGGCCATCGGAGTCGAGCAGCCGGCGCAGGTCGGCCAGCACCCGGGGCAGCTCGGCCGGTGGCAGTCGGTCGGCCTGGTTGAGCACGACCAGGGTGACGTCCCGGTGCCGGTGGAACTCGCGCAGGTAGTTGGTGTGGATGACGCGGTCGGCGTACTTCTGCGGGTCGACCACCCACACCACGAGGTCGACCAGGCCGAGCAGCCGGTCCACCTCCAGCCGGTGCGACCGCTGCACCGAGTCGAAGTCGGGCAGGTCGAGCAGGATCAGCCCGTGCAGGGCGGACTCGTCGTCGCCGTCCAGCACGCTCTCCCGGACGAACCGGTGCCGGGGCAGCACGCCCACCCAGTCGAGCAGGCGGTTGCCGCCGTCGAGCGGCCCCCAGACGCAGGCGTGCGCGACGCCGGTGGTGGGACGGCGCACGCCGACCGTGGAGAGTTCCATCCGGGCGAGCGCGTTGAACAGGCTGGACTTGCCGCTGCCGGTCGCACCGGCCAGGGCCACCACGGTGTGGTCGCGGGAGAGCGCCAGCCGGGTGCCGGCCCGCTCGACGAGGGTGTGCGCCGACACGAGCCGCGCGTCCGGCAGGTGGCCGTCGACGACGGTGAGGAACCGGCGTACGGCGTCGAGGCGGGCGACGAGCGCGTCGGCGTCCACCCGCTGGTCACCGCGGAACGCCTCGCGCATCCGCCCGACGATGTTGGTCATGACCCTCCGTCCCCGGTACCGGGCGGGCCCGCGACGGCCGCGCCGGAGAGGTCGCTGCGGTTGCGGGCGATCTCCACCCGGTTGGCGGCGCCGCGCAGGGCCGCCGCGGTGTCCGCGGCGGGCCGCGCCTGCGCCGTCCGGTCCAGGTAGCGGGCGGCCTCGTCGTCGAGCAGGGCCCGCACCCGGTCCAGCAGGTCGGCCCGGGCCTTGGCGGCCAGCGTACGCACGGCCTGGTCGCCGAAGATCGCCTGGAGCACGGTCTGCGCGGCGACGGTCGTGCCGGCCCCGGTGGCCACCTCCAGCCCGGTGGGGATGAACGCCGTCGAGGCGAACACCGCGATCATGACGGCGAGCCCGGTGGCGTTCACCGCGTACGCGGCCGTACGGGCCACGAAGCGGCGGTCGCCGCCCTCGGCGCGGACCAGCTCCAGCACGCCCCGCTGCCACTCCCGCACCAGCCGCTCGGCCCGTTCGGGCAGGTCGGCGGAGGAGTGGGCCAGCTCCGGTTCGAGCAGCGCCGCCCCGGCGGGATGCGCCTTCCACCCGGTGTACGCGTTCTCGGCCGCCTCGGCGGCGACGCCCCGCAGCAGGGTCACCAGCTGGGACTCGATCGCGTCCCGCAGCTCGGACGCGGGCGCGGGCCGGCCGGTGACCGCCGCCACCACCCGGTCGCGGAGCCGCCCGATGCGGGCCTCCATGGTGCGGAAGAACTCGCCGGTGCCGACGAACTCCTGCCAGCGGGCCAGCACCTCGCCGCGGAGCAGCCGGCCGTCCTTCAGCCCCTGCCCGACGGTCCGGTACGCCCCCCGGTACGCGGCCAGCACCCGCTCGTCGAGCGCGTCGGCGGCGGTGACCTGCTCCTCGGCGGCGTCGGCGAGCCCCTCGACCGCCGGGTGCAGCGCGGCGAGCGCGCCGTCCAGAGTCTGCCGGACCACGGCGGCGCGGGCGTCGGCGTCGGCGGCCAGCCGGGCGAACCAGGCGGCGAGCGGCGCGGTGACCCGCTCGGGCAGCAGGCCCTGCCCGTCGACCCAGGTCTCCGGCAGCACGAAGAGCGGGGCTGCCCCCAGCTCCTGCGCGGCGAGCATCTCCGACAGGTGGGCGGCGATCTCGTCGGCCGCCTCCGGAGGCACCCGGTCCAGCACCATGGCGATGACCGCGCCCCGGGCCCGGGCACTGCGCAGCAGTTCCCAGGGGACGGCGTCGGCGTAGCGGGCGGCGGTGGTGACGAAGAGCCAGAGGTCGGCGGCGGCCAGGAGCTGACCGGCCAGGGCCCGGTTGGCGTCGACGACCGAGTCGATGTCGGGGGCGTCGAGGAAGGCCAGCCCGGCGGGCAGGGCCGGGGCGGTCACCAGTTGCAGGGTGCGCGGGTCCTCGCTGGGCTCGGTGGTGCGGGTGAGGCCGGGCAGCAGCTCGCCCTGGCGGAACCAGCCCGAGTCGGCCGGGTTGCAGACCAGCACCGGGGAGCGGGTGGTCGGCCGGAGCACCCCGGCGGCGCTCACCCGCGCCTGCACCAGGCTGTTGACAAGCGTGGACTTGCCCGCGCCGGTGGACCCGCCGACCACCACGAGCAGCGGCGCGTCGAGCCGGCGCAGCCGGGGCAGCAGGTAGTCGTCGAGCTGGTCGGTGAGGCTCCCGCCGGCGCGCCGGGCAGGCTCGGCGGAGGGCAGCGCGAGCGGGAACCGGGCCGCCCCGATCGCGGCGCGCAGGCCGGCCAGAGTGGCGGGCAGGCTGTCGTCCCCGGTGGTGGCGGGCCGGTCCTCCCCGGCGTCCGTGGGGCCGGTGCGGGCTGCGACGGTGGGCGTGCCGGCCGGGGTGGCGGGATCGCCGTGCGTCGTCACCGCTAAAGCGTGCCCGACCGACGCAAGGGAAGACAACCGATCGGTACGAACCTGGGGTTGCGTCGGGTCGGCTCAACCCCGACTTGACGATTTCGCGGGGCGTGGCACTATTGAGTCAAGTTCACTCAACTTGTGGTGGGGTCGCTGCGGGCGACGCCCGCCGGGCAGCTCGACGGGCGTCGCCCGTCACCTGCCCACGACGTGATGAAGCGAGGAAGCGAAGATGGCACGTGCGGTCGGTATCGACCTGGGCACGACGAACTCCTGCGTCAGCGTTCTGGAGGGCGGTGAGCCCACCGTCATCGCCAACGCTGAAGGCTCGCGGACGACCCCGTCGATCGTCGCGTTCGCCCGCAACGGCGAGGTGCTCGTCGGTGAGGTCGCCAAGCGCCAGGCGGTGACGAACCCGGACCGGACCATCCGCTCGGTCAAGCGGGAGATCGGCACCAACTGGTCCGTCGACATCGACGGCAAGAAGTACACCCCGCAGGAGATCTCGGCCCGCACGCTGATGAAGCTCAAGCGGGACGCCGAGGCGTACCTGGGCGAGCAGATCACCGACGCGGTGATCACCGTCCCGGCCTACTTCAACGACGGCCAGCGCCAGTCCACCAAGGAGGCCGGCGAGATCGCCGGCTTCAACGTGCTGCGGATCGTGAACGAGCCGACCGCGGCGGCCCTGGCGTACGGGCTGGACAAGGGCTCCAAGGAGCAGACCGTCCTGGTGTTCGACCTCGGCGGCGGCACCTTCGACGTGTCGCTGCTGGAGCTGGCCGAGGGCGTCGTCGAGGTCAAGTCGACAAGCGGTGACAACAACCTCGGTGGCGACGACTGGGACCAGCGGATCATCGACCACCTGGTGAAGACCTTCCGCGGCGAGCACGGCATCGACCTGGGCCAGGACAAGATGGCCCTCCAGCGGCTCCGCGAGGCGGCCGAGAAGGCCAAGATCGAGCTGTCCGCCGCCACCACCACCAACATCAACCTGCCGTACATCACGGCCGGCGCGGCGGGCCCGCTGCACCTGGACGTGACCCTCAGCCGGGCCGAGTTCCAGCGGATGACGCAGGACCTGCTGGACCGCTGCAAGGGCCCGTTCGAGCAGGCCGTGAAGGACGCCGGCATCAAGGTCTCCGACGTCGAGCACGTCATCATGGTCGGCGGCTCGACCCGGATGCCGGCCGTGACCGACCTGGTCAAGCAGCTCACCGGCAAGGAGCCCAACAAGGGCGTCAACCCGGACGAGGTCGTCGCCGTCGGCGCCGCCCTCCAGGCCGGCGTGCTCAAGGGCGAGGTCAAGGACGTCCTGCTGCTCGACGTGACCCCGCTGAGCCTGGGCATCGAGACCAAGGGCGGCATCTTCACCAAGCTGATCGAGCGCAACACCACCATCCCGACCAAGCGCTCCGAGGTCTTCACCACGGCGGACGACAACCAGCCGTCGGTGCTGATCCAGGTGTTCCAGGGCGAGCGGGAGATCGCGGCCTACAACAAGAAGCTCGGCACCTTCGAGCTGACCGGCCTCCCGCCGGCGCCGCGCGGCGTGCCGCAGATCGAGGTCACCTTCGACATCGACGCCAACGGCATCGTCAACGTCCACGCCAAGGACCTCGGCACCGGCAAGGAACAGAAGATGACGATCACCGGCGGCTCCTCGCTGCCGAAGGACGACATCGAGCGCATGCGTCGCGACGCCGAGGAGCACGCCGAGGACGACAAGCGTCGCCGCGAGGAGGCCGAGACCCGCAACCTGGCCGAGGCGCTCCAGTGGCAGACCGAGAAGTTCCTGGCCGAGAGCGGCGACAAGCTGCCGGCGGAGTCCCGTGACAAGATCAACGAGGCGCTCGGCGAGCTGCGCGGCGCGCTCGGCGGCCAGGACATCGAGAAGATCAAGTCGGCCCACGAGCGGCTGGCGCAGGTCTCCCAGGAGGCCGGCTCGCTGCTCTACGCCCAGCAGGGCGAGCAGCCGGGCGAGGCCGGTCCGGGCGCGGCGGGTGCCGCGGGCGCCGGGGCGACCGGCGGTACGCAGGCCGGCGGGCCCGCCGGCGGCGCGGACGACGTGGTCGACGCGGAGATCGTGGACGAGGACAAGGACAAGAAGTGACGGTTCGTCCCGGACACGGAACCACGGCAGAGGGATGAGGTAGCCCCATGACGGAGAAGCCACGAGCCGCCGACCCGGGTGCGACCGGGTCGACGCCGGGTGGCTCCGCGCCCGCCGAGCAGGCCGGCGACGGGCCGCGGGTCGTCATCCGTGACAACCGCAAGATCAGCGAGACGTCCGAGCCGGCTGCCGCCGACGCCGGCTCGGACGCCCCGGCCGAGGGTCTGGTCGAGGAGTCCGAGGTCGTCGTCGACGAGATCGAGGTCGAGGCGACCGAGGTGAGCGGCCCGCCGGTGGTGGACGCCCCGGCCCAGCCGGTCGACGGCGGCCCGAGCGGGCTCGGCGCCGAACTCGAGGCGCTGCGCAAGGACCTCGACGAGCGGACCCGGGACCTCCAGCGGGTGACGGCGGAGTACGCCAACTACCGCAAGCGGGTGGACCGGGACAAGGGTCTGGTCACCGAGCAGGCGACCGGCGCGGTGCTCGCCGCGCTGCTGCCGATCCTCGACGACCTGGACCGGGCCCGCGAGCACGGCGACCTCGTCGGGCCGTTCGGCAGCGTGGCCGACCAGCTCGTCGCGGCGCTTGGCAAGTTCGGGCTGACCCCGTTCGGCGAGCAGGGCGACCCGTTCGACCCGACCCGGCACGAGGCGGTCGCCCACCAGACCTCGGCCGACGTCACCGAGCCCACCTGCGTACAGGTGATGCGTCGGGGCTACCAGGTCGGTGAGCGGCTGTTGCGGCCCGCGATGGTCGCAGTCGCCGACCCGGAGTAGTGCGGAACGACGACCGGACCGTCCCGCCCGCCCGCAGAGGGCCGGCGGGACGGTCGGTCCCCAGCTAGGGAAGGGGGTGGACCGGTGAGTTCCAAGGACTGGATCGAGAAGGACTTCTACGCCGTGCTGGGCGTGGACAAGGCCGCCACCGCCGACGACGTCAAGAAGGCGTACCGGAAACTGGCCCGGGATTCGCACCCGGACCACAACCCCGGCGACCCGAAGGCCGAGGAGCGTTTCAAGGCCGCCTCCGAGGCGTACGCCGTCCTCGGCGACGACGCCAAGCGGCGGGAGTACGACGAGCTGCGGTCGCTGTTCGGCTCGGGGGCGTTCCGGCGCGGGGCCCGTGGCGCCGGCCAGCCCGGCGGCGTGCCGTTCGACGTCTCCGACCTGTTCGGGGGCGCCGCGGGCGGGGGCGGTGACCGCCGCTTCGGCGGGGCCGGCTTCCAGGACCTGTTCAGTTCGATCTTCTCGGGCGGTGCCGGCGGTCCCGCCGGCGGGGCGGCGGCCCGTGGCCCGGCCCGGGGGCGGGACGTCGAGGCCGAGGTGGCCCTCGACTTCGACGACGCCGTACGCGGGGTGACGCTCCCGCTCACGCTGCGCGCCCCCGGGGTGTGCGACACCTGCCACGGCAACGGGGCCAAGCCCGGCACCCAGCCGCGCACCTGCCCGGTGTGCCACGGGGCCGGGGTGACCAACCGCAACCAGGGGTCGTTCAGCTTCTCCGAGCCGTGCCGCAACTGCCAGGGCGTGGGCACCGTCGTGGACGAGAAGTGCCCCGAGTGCCAGGGCACCGGCGGGGTCACCAAGACCCGCACGCTGAACGTCCGCTTCCCGGCCGGCGTGGCGGACGGTCAGAAGATCCGGCTGGCCGGGCGGGGCGAGCCCGGCGCGCGAGGTGGCCCGGCGGGCGACCTCTTCGTGCACGTCAAGGTGCGGCCGGACGAACTGTTCGGGCGTACCGGCGACGACCTCACGCTGACGGTGCCGGTCACGTTCGCGGAGGCCGTGCTCGGCACGGACCTGCGGGTGCCCACCCTCGACGGCACGGTGACCCTGCGGGTGCCACCGGGCACGCCGAGCGGCCGGATCCTGCGAGCGCGGGGCAAGGGGGTGGTCCGCCGTGACGGTCAGGCGGGCGACCTGCTGGTGACCCTGGACGTGGTGGTACCCGCGAAGGTGTCCGACGAGGCGCGAGCGGCGTTGGAGGACTTCGCCGCGCAGACCCCGCCGGCCGCCCGGGAACATCTCGAGGCGCGGGTACGTCGATTCAGTTGACCCGGTGTTCAGTCGGCTCGGTGGAGTGCACGCGGAGGTGAGCGGGATGTCGGACGAGTTCGTCGGCTCGGGTGACCCTGCCTACGAGGCCAAGGTGCTGATGATCTCGGTGGCGGCGCGGATGGCGGGGATGCACCCGCAGACCCTGCGCCAGTACGACCGGTTGGGCCTGGTCCAGCCGGGACGTGCCGCCGGCGGCGGGCGCCGCTACAGCGTCCGCGACGTGGTGCTGCTGCGCGAGGTGCAGCGGCTCAGCCAGGACGACGGGATCAACCTGGCCGGGGTAAAGCGGATCATCGGGCTGGAGCGGCTGCTGGAGCAGGCGCAGCAGCGGGTGGCCCGGCTGGAGGCGGAGCTGGACGCCGCGTACCGGCGGATCGCCGAACTGGAGGCGCTGGCCCGCTTCCCGGGCAGCGACCTCGTGCCGACCAACCGCACCTCCACCGCGCTGGTGGTCTGGCGTCCCCGCCGGGGCCCCGAGCGCTGACGACACCTCGCGCGCCCGGCCGCTCTCCCGCGGCCGGGCGCGGTCGTCTTTCCGCTCCCCGGCCGGTGGCCCTCGGCGGGCCAGGTGCGGTCGTCCTTCCGTTCGCGCTCGACTGCCCGGCGGCGGGCGTGGTCGCCACTGCCGGTCCGCCGCGCCCGAACGTGGCCATCCTTCCGGCCCTGGCCCCGGGCGTGCCGCCGTCGGTCGCTGCCGCTGTCGGCCTAGCCGTCCGCGTCGCCGCTGCCGCTGTCGGCCTAGCCGTCCGCGTCGCCGCTGCCGCTGTCGGCCTAGCCGTCCGCGTCGCCGACGGAGCAGGCCTTTCCGGTGCGTCACGTCCGCCGTGTCGCCGAACACCGCTCCGCCTGAGCCACGAGTGGAACACCACGGGTGTCTCCGCCCCCGGATGACACCCGTGGTGTTCCACTCGTCGCGGTTGCCGGTTTGCCGGCGGGGGAGGCACCGGATCCGCTAATCTGCGAATCAGGTCCAACCCGCTTAATCCGGACTCCAATGGCAGGGGGAGCCATGACGGAAGCCGCGAGGAAGGTTGCCCAGCAGGCGGAGGAACGGCTCGAAGAGGTGGCGAAGAACGTCCGGGAGAGATTCGACCGGGTCACCGAGGGCCGCTTCACCGACAAGGTCAAGAACGGCGCGTTCGCCGACCGGGCCGACCACGGTACCGAGCAGGGACGCGACGAGGCGAGACGCCGCGAAAAGGGCGGATCGGAGCACTGACGTTCCGCCGACGTGCGGGCCGGGACCCACGGGGGGCCCCGGCCCGTTCGTCGTCGGGGCTGCGGGCCGGGACGTTCGTGCGGGGTCCCGGCCGTTCGTCGTCAAGGCGCGGACCGGGATGCCCGTGCAGGGACCCGGCCGTTCGTCGTCGGGGGCGCGGGCCGGGACGCTCGTGGGCTCCGTGCGGGGGCTGCGGCCCGTTCGTCGTCGGGGTGTGGGCCGGGACGTTCGTGCGGAGCTCCGGCCCGTTCGTCGTCGGAGAGTGCCTGCGTTGCTCAGCTCAGGCGATGCGGCGGTTCTCCCGGACCAGGCCGCCCTCGCACCAGTCCCGGTAGACGAAGAGTTCCGGGCGGGCCAGCAGCACCCGGCTGTTGTACGCCCAGGTGCGCATCAGGTCGTCGCCGTCGCGCTCGGCCTGCTCCACGAGCTTGCGGAAGCGCCGCTTCGGGTGGGCGCGGAAGTTGGTCCGGATGCCGTCGGCGGCGTAGATGTAGAGGCAGTGCAGCGCGAAGCGGCGTGCCGGGCAGGCCGGGTCCATCGCCAGGCCGAAGAGCACCGCCACCAACCGGTCGCCGGAGACCAGCAGGTCCCAGTCCGGCGGCATCGAGGCCAGCGGTACGGAATCCGGCTGGTAGGCCCACGCCCGCAACTCGGCGGGGGTCGGGTCGACGGGGTTGGCGAAGCCGTGGAACGTCGACTCCTGCACGCTCACCGGCCAACCTTCCGCTCTGAGCCCGCGCCGACGTCGGCCATCCGCGAGCTCTGGCTGCTGGGGCGAAACGGTAACCCGGAGCGCTGATCGGCGGTAGACCCCGTGCGGAGCAATTCGGCATCCGTTGGCCGAGGGCCGACCCGACCGTACGGTCGATGCGGCCCACGGCCCACGTCGATCAGTCCCCCACCGGTGCCCGCAGGGCCCGTTG
>NZ_JBEZEV010000116.1:0-18458 GCF_040649055.1 Micromonospora sp. NPDC049060 | reverse complement strand
TCGGCCGCCACCACGGCACCTGGCGTGACGTGACCCTCATCGAACGCCGCAGCCCGATCTTCACCTGACAGGAAGAACATCACCGATGAGCGACACTCGGCCAGCAGCCGGGGCGCCGCCGGGTGGTCGGGCACGCCGGTCACCGCCGGCAACTCCCGCAGGGCCGCCGCCTCGGCGGTCACCAGCGCCCGGGTGGCCCCGTTCCAGCCGATCTTCGCGTAGCCGAGGGCCCGGCCGTCCGGGGCGAACAGTTGCAGGGTGGGCTTGTGGTTCGGGTCCGGCGGGCGGACCCCGCAGGCCGCGTACACGGCCGGTCTCCCGAGCGCGGCGCCCAGCCGCCCGGCCAGCAGCGCCTCGTCGGCCGCGACGCCCTCGGGCAGCGACACCGTCAGCCGGGGGAACGGGGCCAGGTCGACCGCGCCGACCCGCGCCAGCGTGCCGAGCCCGGCCCGCACGGCCCGCACCTTCGGCGGGCGCAGCGCGTTGTACGCCAGCAGCGAGGCGGCCGTGGCCCGGGGCGCGCCGAGCGGCAGCAGGAAGCGGGCCCGGGCGAGCGACGGGACGACGGCGTATCGGGCGACGGCGCGGTGCCCGGGCGGCGGCGGGGCGCCCACGGTCAGGGCGATCCGCTCGTCGCCGAACACCGCCCGGGTGACCCAGCCCAGCCCGTCGGTGCGCGTGCGGGGGTCGGCGGCGGTGGCCCGCGCCGTCACGGGGCCTGGTCCGGCCAGTCGAGCTCCAGCCCCAACCGCTGCCGCAACGCGTCGTTGTACGGGCGGTAGTACTCGGTCAGCTCGACGCGCACCGCCGGCTCCAGCGGCGACGAACGGCGGTCGTTGTAGACCTTGAAGTCGGGCAGGTCGTGCGGGGGCAGGCCGAGGAAGTCCAGCGTCCGGCGGTAGGTGGACCGGGCGTCGCGGTAGAGGTCCTCGCTGGGCAGGAAGAGGATCTGCTCCCGGTCGAAGCGCTCCAGCCACGGCTCCAGGTGCTCCAGGTAGCGGCCCCGGGCCCGGTAGGTGTACCAGTCGTACGGCTCGCTGAAGTACTCCGGCTCGGCGATCAGCCGCTCCCGCTCCCCCGCCGTGCGCTCCTGCTCGGCGGCCAGCGCGGCGGCGAAGTCGAGCGGCTCGATGCCGTGTGTGCGCCGCTCCTTCCAGTGCGAGTACGCCCGCTCCACCGGGTCGCGCAGCAGCACGATCAGCCGCACCGACGGCATCAGCGCGGCGACCCGCTGCGCCGCGAGGGGGTGGAACATGTACAGCGGCGCCGCCTCGCCGACGCGTACCGGCCCGCCGTGCCGCTTCTCCAGCGCCTCCCGGTGGCGCTGGGTGGGGAAGTGCGAGCGGTACCAGGCCTCGCCCCGGCGCCAGTGCTCTTCGAAGTAGTGCGAGGACTTGGTGTTCCAGGCCGGGAAGAGCCGGGGCACCAGCGGGTGCTGGATCAGGTAGTTCCACAGCGAGGTGGTGCCGCCCCGCTTGGTGCCGATGATGAGGAAGTCCGGCAGTGGTCGCCGGTCGCTGGTCCGTACCCCGTAGTCGACGAGCGACTCCCGCACCCGCTCCGTCACCTGGGTCGGTACGAGCTGCTTCACCCGGTCTCGGATGGACGGCACGACGAACCTCACCTGCCCTTCGATTCCTCCGGGGCGCGCCCGGTGGCGGCCGGGGCCGCCTCCTGCCGCCCACGAACCTGCACCATGGTCACCCGGATGCGGTGCCGCACCCGGGGCAACGTCAACAAGCCGACGCAGCCGGCGGCCAGCACGCCCAGGGCCACGGCCAGGCCGCCGATCCCCCGGCCGCCGGCCAGCACCCCGATCCCCGCCGCGGCCCCCACCCCGGCGACGGTGGCCGCCCCGGCCCGCAGCATCGCCGCGTCGACAAGCGGCTGGCCGACCACGGCCCGGGCGCAGCCGACCGCCGTGAGGTTCTCGGTGGCGATGCCGAGCGCCCAGGCCAGCGCCGCCCCCGTCGCACCGTGCGCCGGGATCAGCCACAGCCCGAGGGAGACCGTGACCAGCAGCCCGGCCAGCGTGGCGGCCAGGTGCAGCCCGCTGCGCCCGCCCATCAGCAGCAGGCTCTGCACGTTGCCGACCCCGGTGTTGACCAGCATGGCCAGCGCGAGCACGGTCATCGCGGGGGCGCCGGCGGTGAACTCGGGCCCGAAGAGCTGGAGGAATGCCAGCCCGAAGACGGCGAGCAGCAGGTAGACCGGCCAGGACAGCACCAGCCCCCACGTGGTCAACTGCCGGTGCACGGCCGCCGCTGCGGCCCGGTCCCCGCGCCCGAGCAGCCGGGACAGCTGCGGTGACACCGCCACCCGCAGCCCCTGCATGGCCAGTTGGCCGGCGAGGATGTAGCGCCCGACGGCGCCGAACACGCCGGCGTCGGCCGGCCCGGCGAGCACCGACGTGAGCAGCACGCCCACCCACATGTTGCCGGCGTCGATGGCGGCCGACGCGGCCCTCGGCAGCGCGAAGCGCCAGAACGCCGACCAGTCGTCCCGCGCGGGCCGCAGCGCCGCGCCCCGGCCGACGCCGAGCGGGCCGGCCACCAGCGTCAGGCAGGCCAGCAGGGCGAGCGCCGCCGGCACCAGCCAGCCGGTCATGCCGGCCAGCAGGCCACCGCCGGCCAGGGCCGCCGCGCCCACCAGCACGGGCCGGGCCACCGGCAGCAGGAAGAACTGCACCCCGACGTACGCCCGGATCGGGCGCACGCAGCGCAGCGCCGCGAGCAGCAGCGTCATCGCCACCACCACCGGCACCGCGGCGAAGCTGGCCGTCAGCAGGGCCGCGCCGTCGACGCCGGAGCCGCCGAGCAGGCGCGGGGCGAGCGCGTCGGCGGCGAGCACCCCGCCCACGGCGACGGCGACCGCGACCAGCAGCGGCGGGACCAGCGCCACCGGGAGGACCCGGGCGGCGTCGCCCCGCGCGCCGAGGCGCCGGCGGGGCAGCGCCCACATCAGCCCGGTCTCCGCGCCGAGGGTGCACACGGCGGTGGCGACGGTGACCACACCGATCGCGGCGAAGAACGCCCCGGAGCCGACCGTGCCGTAGCCGCGGGTGATGACCACCGCGAGCAGGAAGCCGAAGAGGCCGCTGGTGGCCGCGCCGACCAGCCCGGCCACGCCGCTGCGGACGCTGCGGCGGGTCTCCGTGTCGTCGCCGGGCGGCGCTCCGCCCGGGCCCGACGCGGCGGGTGCGGCGGCCGGGTGGGGGCCGGACGGCGGGCGGGTGGCGGCGGTCATGCGGGCACCGCCTTCGGGCGCGGGATGCGGGGGCGGTGCAGTCGGACCGCCGTCTCCCGCTCGGTGAGCGCCATCGCGAAGGCGACCGCGAAGAAGGCGACCGCGAGGTTCTGGTTGGCCATGCCGTAGAAGGGGATCTGCACCAGGCAGACCACCGGCACCACGGCCAGCCACTGCCCGGCGGCGGACGTGGCGCGGGCGCAGATCAGCGCGGCGACCACGAACCAGGCGAGGAAGCACAGCAGCGCGGGGACGCCGTGGCTGAACAGCACCATCCACAACTGCCCCTGGGTGCCGATCGGCGCCTCGGCGCTGACGGTGTCGACGTTCACCGGCGCGCCGTAGCCGAGCCAGGGCGACTCCCGTACCCGCCGGATCACCTCCACGTAGAGGGAGAGCCGGTCGGTGTTGGTGTCGCTGGACTCGACCCGGTTGCCGATCAGCTGGGTGACCGGGATGAACAGGGTGACGAGGCCACCGGTGACCACCACCCCGACGATCGACGCGGCCACCCGGACGTTGCCGCGCAGCGCGGCGCGGACGCCGAGCACCGCCAGCCCGGCGCCGAGGCTGAGGAACATCGCCCGGTTGAGCGTGAGGAAGGCCGGCGCCAGCGACAGCGGCAGCGACGCCAGCAGCGCCCAGCGCAGCACGCCGCGCCGGCGCAGCATGGTGAAGGCCACCACGCAGGGCAGCGTCATCGCGTACGCGCTGCCGTAGTTGTTGGTGTACGCGAACGGCGCGGCCGGCCGGTAGATCGGGTTCAACGACCGGGCGCTGTACTCCGCGGTGGTGAGGTGGACCATGTCCTGGATGAACGGGGTGTTGGCCACCCCGCCGGGGAGCAGCACCTCCACCGGGGTGGTCAGCGCGAACCGGGGGGCCAGCACGCCCAGCCAGCCCAGCGCGACCAGCCCGAACCAGAAGGCGCAGAGCGGGAGGAGGACGGCGACCTGGTCGGGGCGTTCCCGGGCGACCGCGTAGACGTAGACGCCCACCACGAGCGCGGTGAGATAGAAGGCGAGCCGCAGGGCGAACGTCAGCACGGAGGCCGGCGTCTGCAACTGGGTGGCGCTGACCACCACGATGGCAAGGAACAGCAGCCAGATCCCGGCGGCCGGAGGCAGCGGCACCCGGCCCCGGATGAACAGCAGCGCGAACAGCAGCGCCCCGAGCAGGGGCCACCCGAGGTAGAACGCGCCGGCCAGCCACCACACCGGCACCAGGCCGAACATCAACGCCAGCGGCCAGAGCGGCAACCGTGGCGGGGGTGGTGGCTGCGGCAGCGGCGCGGCGGCGCCCGGGCCGCCGCCCGGCTCGGTCGTCGCCGGCGCGCGGGTGACCGGCACGGATCAGCCCCGGCCGCAGCGCGTCAACACGAAGCCGAGCGGGGTGACACCGGCGGCGCGCAGCCGCTCCACGAGGCGGCGCAGGTCGCCCTGCCGGGTCCGGTCCTGTTCGACCACCACGACCGCCGTGCCCTGCCGGGCGACGGCCACCCCGCGCTCGTCGGACTCCGCCGGCGGGGCGTTGAACAGCACCAGGCTGTGGTCGGCGCCCTGCCGCCAGATGCCGAACCGGACGCTGCCCGCGCCCACGGTCACCGGGTCGGTGCTCGACGCCTTGCCGTTCTCACCGGCCGCCGTCGAGGTGACCCGGGGCAGGGTCAGCGTGGCGTCCGGGTCGGTGGACGGGCGGGCGCCGATCGGGTGCGGCGACGGGCGACGGGCCGCGGCCGGCTCCGCGGTGCCGCCACTCTTGCCGTCCGTCGTCGAGCCGGCCGGCCGGGGCTTCGGGACGAGCGGGCGGGACGGGTCCGCCGCGGCGGGCAGCCGCTCCCGGTCGGCGAGCACGGTGCTGCGCAGCCGGTCGGCGCGCCCGCTGTCGTCGGCGACGAAGACCTCCCGGCCGACGGCCGCCAGCGCCACCGCCAGCCCGGCGGTGATGGCCGTGGGGTCCTCCTCGCGGGCGGTCAGCAGCGACACCCGGGCGGGCTGGCGCACCCGCTCGGCGATGGCCATCGCCACGTACCGGATGTCGGCGTCGACCGCCTCCTTGCCGCCGCGCCACCGGCGGCTGCGGACCGTGCCGAGCAGCGGGAGCCCGGTGGCGTCCCGGCCGTCGTCGACCGACCGGATCCGCCGGTCCATCGACTCCCAGGCGTACGCCAGCACCACGCCGAGCAGCGTCCCGCCGAGCAGGCCGGCGAGCAGGTAGAGCGGGCGGTTGCCGGCGGAGGAGGCCAGGGCCCGCTCGGCGGTCTGGGTGACCCAGCCGGGGTTGACGTCGACGGCGGCGATCTCGGTGCGGGCGGCGTTGAGCTGGGTGAGCTGGTTGTTGATGCCGGTCAGCTCGGTCACCGCGGCGTCGACGGCGCCCTCCCGGGCGTTGTTGACCCGCTTCTGGAGGGCGGCCTGCTGGGCGGCGACCTTGGCGATGCTCTCGTCGTACGAGCGCAGCATCTCCTCGCGCTGCTTCTCGTACATCGTGCGGCGCACGTCGAGGTAGGCCTGGGCGGCGAGGTTGACGCCCTCGACCGCCTGCTCCGCGGTGGGGGCCTGGTAGACGAAGCGCAGGATCTGCCCGCCGGTGGGCACCTCGACCTCGAGGGCGTCGCGCACCTCGCGCGGGTCCATGCCGCCCGAGTCGGCCAGCCGCTGCACCACGTCGGTGCCCGTGGCGATGCCGCTCTCCACGTTCATGTTCACCGCCCGGTCGGCGGCGGCGCCGCTGGGCGTGAACGCGTCGGTGACGACGGGACGCACCGCCACGACCGCGCTGGCGGACACGGCGGCCGGTACGAGCACCACGTAGCCGAGCGCGGCGAGCAGGCCGATCGCGGCGACGGCCCCGACGAGCCGGATCCGGTGCAGCGGGACGCGCAGCAGGTCGGTCAGCGTGACGGTGCGGCCCGGTGTGCCGCCACCGCTGGCGGGGACGTCCGTGGCCCAGGTGCCTGAGGAAGCGTCAGTCATTGAACTTCTTCACCGTCTGTTGTGGATTTCCAGCGACCACGACCCGCGGCGGCACGTCCGTACGGACCACCGTGGCGGCGCCCACGACACTGTCCCGGCCGATCCGCACGCCCTTCATCACCAGGGCGTGCGCCCCGATCCACACGTTGTCCTCGATCGTGATCGGGGCGCGGGTGGCCGGGACGGGCGGGTCGTGCCGCTGCTCGGGAGGCAGGTTGTGGAAGTCGTTGTCCAGCAGCTCGCAGTCCGAGAGCAGGCACCGGTCGCCGATGGTGACCGACGTCCAGGTGCCGATCCAGGTGGCGTTCAACAGGCAGTCGGCGCCGACCCGCACCTCGCCGGGACCGGCGAAGCGGACCAGCTTGTTGATCCGGGTGCGGTCACCGATGCTCACCCGTACGCCCCGGCGCAGCCGGATCCGGCCGCGGATCTCCACGCCCCGACCCAGCGTCAGGCGGGGATAGCGCAGCGTGTACCAGCGGCGCTTGACCGCGAAGACGACCCGTACCGCGAGCCCTCTGCGGTTGCCACCCGAGCCGACCAACGACCCTCCCCACGTCGTGCGGGCCGGCGACGGCTGATCCGTCGCCGGCCCAACGTGAACAATCTACCGATGTTCCGTTACGAACAGTCGACCGTCACTGCACGGAGAAGAAGGTCGACGGCGTTGACCACGTCACGCCGGCGGTCGCCGGGACCACCGTCGCCGTCGTTCCGTCGACCGCCGGGGCGGCCGTCGGGTCGAACGGCACGCTGCGCAGCGTTCCGTCGGTGGCACCGTACACGACCCGGCCGGCGACCCAGGCCATGCCCCGCACGGCCGACCAGGTGACTCCGGTGGTGGGCAGCGTGAACTCGGTGGCGCCGAGGTAGTTGCCGTCGATCTCGAAGTAGCGGTAGTAGAGGCCGGTGGCGCCCGAGCGGGTGTAGTAGAGGCGCCCGTCGAGGTAGAAGGCGCCGGTCATCAGCGCCGGGTTGAACCAGTCGTTGTAGCCGGACGCCTCCCACGGGGCACCGATCGCGCCGCCGTTGAACAGCGAGATGTCGATCCGGCTGCCCGTGGGGGTGCCGGCGACGGTGTGCGACCAGTAGATCCGGTCGTCCACCCGCCAGGTCGCGCCGGCCGCCGTGTAGTTGGGCTGGCTGACCGTGGTCGGGGTGCCCAGGGCGGTCCCGTCGAACGGCACCTTGGCCAGCTCGCCCGCGCCGGTGCCGACGTAGAGGTTGCCGCTGGTGGCGGTCGGCGCGTTCTTCGGGGTGATGGTGCGCCCGCCGGTCAGCGGGAACATCCCGAGCCGGCCGTGGTACTCGTTGCCCATGCCGTCGGAGTTGTGACCGAAGTAGAGCCCGTCGCTGCCGCGCCAGAGCACCGGCACGGAGGAGCCCCAGTTGCTGGTGCCGGCCGGCATCGACGCGCTGCCGCTGCGGCGCGGGTTCCAGTTGACCGGCATGCCGGTGGCCGGGGTGACGGCGGCGATGCCGAGCCGGTCGATCGCGCCGTTGCCGGCGCGGTCGCTGGCGTTCGGGTTGTTCAGCCAGCGGAAGTGCCCGCCCAGGTAGATGACGTTGTCGGCGACCTCGACGGAGGTGATGGTGTCGTTGCCGGTGTAGTCGACCCAGGTGCCGAGCTGCCCGGTGCCCCGGGCGGCGGTCTCGAAGCGCACCAGCGCGTCGCAGTACGCGGCCGGCCAGCCCGAGCCGCCGTTGGTGCCGACGACGAACCAGCTGCCGTCGCCGCCGAACTTGACGTCCTGCACGTAGTGCACGAAGGTCGCCGGCGACGCGCACGGCGGCACGAACTTCTCCGTGCTCCAGTCCAGCACCGCCGGGGTGCCGGTGAGGTCGACAAGCGCCATCTGGTTGCGCGGCAGGTCGTTGACGAGCGTGAAGTTGCCGCCGACGGCCAGGGTGCCGCCGTCGGGGGCGACGTCGATCGTCCACACGTACGACGTGGTCCCGTGGCGCCCGACGGTCGCGTCGACGCTGAAGGTCGGGTCGATCGCCCCGGTCGTGGCGTTGAGCCGGCCGAGCCCGGCGTGCGCGGTGCCGTTGAGCCAGTTGAACGCCCCGGCCACGTAGAGCCAGTTGCCGTGCAGCGCCAGGTCGCGCACGGTGCCGCCGTCGGAGCGGCCGACCCAGCTGTCGACGATCGCGCCCGTGGCGGGGTCGAGCGCCACCAGGTTCTTGCGGGAGACGCCGTTGACGTTCTTGAAGGTGCCGCCGACGATCAGCGTGCCGCCGGGCCCGGCGACAAGCGTGTTGACGGCGCCGTCCAGCACCGGCAGGAAGCTGGTCGAGATCGTGCCGGTGGCCCGGTCGTACGCGAAGAGGTAACGCTGGGTGGTCCACGCCGCGCTGGCGGTCTGCCGGATCTGGGTGAAGCTGCCGCCGACGAACACCGTGGAGCCGACCTGCGCGAAGGCGCGGGTCTCGCCGTCCCTGGCGTGCGGTGTGGCGTCGGCCGGATTGGCCGAGACCAGGGTCGCCGGTTCGGGCGCCGGCACCAGGGCGGCGGAGGTCCCGGTGGGGACGGCCAGCACGGCGGCGGCGGTCACGAGTGCGACCACCCCCGCCCGGGTGCGGAGTCCGGCGGTTCGCCGAGAGAGCGGGATGTCGGGCACGCTACGCCTCCATGTCGGGAGAGAACCCGCGTAGCGTGCCTGGTCGACCCAGGCCGGCGATATCCGCCGATTGGGCGGTCACTGCATCAGCAACATGACACCGCACACAGCAAGTCGGATGTCCGACTCGCCGTATCACTGTGGGTCGAAGTGTGGACGCGCGGTGTCAGCGGGCGCCCCCGGTGGGCTGCCGCAGGTAGCTGTCGCGCCCGGCGCGGGCGAATCCCGCCACCGACGCGGCGTCGTGGTTCATGGTCATGTCACAGGTGTCCGTCCGGCGGGTCATCCCCGGGGAGTTGAAGTAGATCGCCGCCTTGATCTTCGGGTGCGCCTTCAGCGCCGCCGGGAACTCCTCGAACCAGCGCCGCTTCGCGTCCGGGTCGGCCGCGTCGAAGTTGGTGCCGAACTCGGCGAGCATCCGCGGCTTGCCGACCCCGAGGCGGTTCTCGTCCAGCCAGCGGTAGAAGTTGCCGATGGTGGTGGCCGGGCTCTTCCAGACCTTGCTGCCGTTGCAGACGTGGAAGTTGTACGGGTCGTAGCCCACCCAGTCGACGTACCGGTCACCGGGATAGAGACCGGCGTAGCGGTCGTAGTGGCCCGACCAGCCCATCATCGTCCACACCCACACCGCGTTGTCGGCGCCCGCCTTGGCGAACCGGTCGTGCACGTGCCGCCAGGCGCGGACGAAGTCGGCGTCGCTGCCCTTGGCCGGCTCGTCCTCCGGCTCGTGGTCGAAGCCCATGAACACCGGCACGCCGGTGTCGCGGATCCGGCCGGCGACCGCGTCGATGGTCTCGTCGTAGCGGCCGCTGTAGACGTCCTGCCAGGTCAGCACAGTGCCGGAGGAGAAGATCCGCGACTCCCAGGCGAAGAACATGAGCCGCCCCTCGCGCATCTGCTGCCGCTGGTACGCGTCGGGGAAGGCGCCGTTGCTGCCGGCGTTGGAGAAGTCGTGGTAGCGGTGCACGATGTCGAACTTCCGCCCGACCTGCGCCTCCACCTCGGCGACCGCCGCGCCGTGGTCCCATCCGTCGCCGGCGCTGGACGGGGAGTACATCCCCCACCAGGCGCCGCAGGAGGGCACCAGCCTGCTCGACACCGCGCCGCACCGGTCGGTGCCGCCCGACGGGCTCGCCGACGGGCTCGGGCTGGCGCGGGTGGGGCTGGCGCTGGGCGTCGGCCGCGGCGTGGGGCTGGGCGCGACCGTCCGGCTCGGCGACGGCGCGGCGCTGGTCACCACGGGGGTGGGCCGGGCGCCGACGTCGTAGCGGATCTCCAGGCGCGGCCGCAGGTCGGGGTTACGGTTCTCCGTCGACGCCCAGTAGATCCTCGTCTCGAGGCCGGTCTGCGCCAGCGAGACCGTCCAGGTGCCGTTGCCCTTCACCAGCGCCGAGACGTCCCACTCGTTGAAGCCCCTCGCCACCTTCGAGACGGTGTCCAGGGCCGCCCCGGGCAGCGCCGGCGTCGGCCGGGCCGCGCGGGCGTCCACCGCGGAGGCGTGCGCGGTCACCGTCGCCGGGAACTCCTGCCACGCGTGCACCCGCAGGGTGGCCCGCACGTTGACCGCCGCCGCCGGCAGGGTGGTCACGGCGAACTGGACGACGGCCTCCCGGCCGCCCCGGGGGTTGCCGTCGCAGCGGACCGCGCAGGTCGCCAGCGTCGTCTTCGCCCCGTTGTCGCCGTCCTGCGGCACCATGGTCGCCGTGGTGTCGGCGGTCGCCGGGATCGACAGGTCGTCGGCGGCCAGCAGCGGCATCGTGGTGGCCACGATGCCGGCCACCACGGTGGCGCCGGCCACGCCGAGGACGACGGCCTTACGCCGAGGGCCGGGGTGCCGGGTGAGGCGGTGCAGTCCGTGCCTGCTCAAGGAGTACTCCCTGTGTGTCGGACGGTGACGGTCAGCAGCGTAACCACGGCCACGGCGTGACGTGGGGACGACAGCCGGACCTAAGCGCGTCTTAACCGTCGCCTAAGGATGCCCTGGACGACCACAGGGGACACTCCCGCCCCCGCGCCGGCGGTCAGGCGGCGCGGGCGGCGGCCAACGCGGCGGCCATCGCCGCCCGGGGCGCCGCGACGCCCGTGAAGTGCTCGAACTGGCCCACCGCCTGGGCCAGGAGCAGGTCGAGGCCGGAGACGATCCGGCAGCCGGCCGCCTCGGCCGACGCGG
This sequence comes from Micromonospora sp. NPDC049060, assembly GCF_040649055.1. NCBI lineage: Bacteria > Bacillati > Actinomycetota > Actinomycetes > Micromonosporales > Micromonosporaceae > Micromonospora > Micromonospora sp. NPDC049060. The sequence continues at coordinate 7,446 of NZ_JBEZEV010000116.1, read as the reverse complement.
CCAGTGGCGTCGGCCACGGGTCGTAGAGCGCGTCGAAGAGCACCGTGCCGGGCCGCCAGTCCGCCGCGACGGCCAGCGGGTCGGCGACTCCCTTCGGCACGGTCGAGATCACCACGTCGGCGCCGAGGTGGGTCGCCGCGTCGTCGTCCCAGGCCGCCGCGCGCATCGGCACGTCGACCGCGCGGGCCACCGGGCGCAGCTCCTCGACCGCCGCCGGGCGACGGGCCACCACGGTCACCGCGCGGGCACCGAGCCGGCCCGCCGCAGCCACCGCCGCGCGGGCGGTGCCGCCCGCGCCCAGCACCGTCACCGTCGCGCCCGGGCGCACCCCGGCCTCGGTGAGCACCTCGACCATGCCGACCACGTCGGTGTTGTCGGCGTACCAGGAGCCGTCCGGGCGGCGTACCAGCGTGTTGGCGGCGCCGACGGCGGCGGCGACCGGCGAGACCTCGGCGGCCACCGCGAGCGCCGCCTCCTTGCCCGGCATGGTCACCGACAGCCCGGCCCACTCCGGGCCGAGGCCGGCGACCACGTCCGGCAGCTCCGCCGCCGCGCACTCGATCCGGGTGTACGACCACCCGGCCAGCCCCGCCGCCGCGTAGCCGGCGTTGTGGATCACCGGCGAGAGGGAGTGCGCGATCGGCGTGCCGAGCACCCCCGCCCGGCGTGCGGCCGTCATCAGATGATGCCGTTCTCCTTGGCCTTGGCCTCGTTCTTCAGGTGTTCCTCGTAGGTCTCGGCGAAGGCGGAGTGCCCCTCCTTGTCGATCGCCACGAAGAAGAGCCACTTGCCGGGCGGCGGGTCCATCGCGCCCTCCATGGCCTGCTTGCCCGGGTTGTTGATCGGGGTGGGCACGAGACCGGGCAGCTTGCGGTTGTACGGGTTCTTCGGGTTGTCCAGGTCGGCGGCCGTCATCTGACCGGACGTCTTGGTCTTCTGCCCGGTCAGCTCCAGGTAGTAGTTGACCGTGACGTCCATCTCCAGGCAGTTGCAGTCGAACTCGCCGAACACCCGGTTGTACGCCACCCGGGCGACCTTGCCCAGGTCGTCCTTGTTCCCCGCCTCGGCCTGCGCCAGCGACGCGACGATCAGCGCCTCGTACGGGCTGATCTTGCGCTCCTTCTGCACCCGGTCCGCGAACTGCATCTCGCTGGTCACACTGAGGAAGTTCTCGACCATCAGCTCGATGATGGTCTCGGCGGTCGCCTTCGGCGGGATCTCGTAGGTGTCCGGGTAGAGGAAGCCCTCGATCGACGGCTTCACCTTCTTGTTGTCGGTGCGCTTGAACCACCAATCCGGCACGCCTCGAGCGATCGGGTCCTTCGCCGCCGCCTCGAAGTCCTTCACCGGGATCTTGGTTTCCTTGGAGAGCAGCTGGTAGACGTTCTTCGCCGTCCGGCCCTCCGGGATGGTGACCCCGTTGACGATCCGGTTCTTCAGGTCGAGCATCGCGGTGACGGCGCTCTCACCGCTCATCTGCTTGCGCAGCTTGTACGTGCCCGGCTGGATGTTCTTGCTGCGGGCGTTGCCCTCGGCGGCCTCGATGAACGCCTTGGCGCTCTTCACCACGTCGGCGGCGACCAGCGCGTTGGCCATGTCGGCGATCAGCGCGCCCTGCTTGATCTCGACAGTCACCTCGCCGGTGCCCGCGCCGTCGTAGTCGGGGGTCACGAAGTAGCTCTGGACGCGGTCGAAGCCGTAGAAGGCGCCGCCGCCGATCGCGCCCAGCAGGACGACGGCGAGCAGCAGCGCGAGGACGGTCTTGCCCCGGCCGCCACCGCCGGAGCCCTCCTTGCGCTTGCGCACCGCGCCGCGCCGGTGCTTGCCCTTCTCCCCCCGGTCCTGCTCGTCGAACCCGAGGTCAAGATCGTCCATCATCGCGTCCGCCTCCGCTGCGCGTCCAGCCAGCTCTGCAGAATCTCCACCGCGGCAGCCTGGTCGACCACCGCTCGTTGCCGTTTTCCTCGGACCCCACGCTCGGCAAGCCTACGAGACGCCACGACCGTGGACATCCTCTCGTCGGTGAGCGCCACCGGAACGGGCGCTATTACATCAGCCAGTCGGCCAGCGTACGCCTTCACGTGTACGGCGGCGGGACCGTGCTTGCCGGCGAGATTGACCGGAAGGCCGACGACGATCTCCACCGCCTCGTGCTCGGCCACCAGCGCGGCGAGCGCGACGATGTCGGCCGGCACGGCGTCCGGGGCGGCGGTGAGGTCGCGGGCGAGGGTCACCAGCGGGGTGGCCAGCACGCCGTGCGGGTCCGAGCGGGAGACCCCCACCCGGACCTGCCCGACGTCCACCCCGAGCCGGACACCCCGGGACAACTCACTCACGGTCGGTGACTCCCCCTGAAACGGCGAACCAGGGCGGACCACGCGGGTCCGCCCTGGCCGCTGCGAGCACGTATCACGCGTCGGCGATCGCCTTCTCGACCGTGCGGAGCAGGTTCGGCGCCTCGGCGGCCGGCAGGCCGCCGCCCTGGGCCAGGTCGGGGCTGCCGCCGCCGCGCCCGGAGAAGGCCGCCTTGACCAGGTCCGACGCGGCCAGGCCCCGGCTGCGCGCCGCCGGGTTCACCGCGACGACCAGCGACGCCTTGCCTCCTGCCCGGGCCGCCACCGCGACGACCGCCGGCCGCGCCGGGTCGATCTTGCCCCGGACCTCCTGGGCGAGGGTACGCACGTCGTTGCCGGCCGCGCCCTCCGGCGCCTCGGTGCCCACGTACGCGACCCCGCCCACGTCCTTGGCCTGCGCCGCGAGCGCCGCCGCGCCGCCGAGCACCAGCTGGGCCCGCAGCTTCTCCAACTCCTTCTCGGCGTCGCGCAGCTGCGTCACGGTCTGCTCGACCCGGTCGGCGACCTGGTCGTTGGGCACCCGGTACAGCTCGGCGAGGCGGGAGACCAGCAGGTGCTCCCGGGCCAGGAAGTTGAAGGCGTCCATGCCGACCAGGGCCTCGACGCGGCGCACCCCGGAGCCGATCGACGACTCGTTGAGGATCTTCACGAGGCCGAGCTGGCCGGAGCGGGAGACGTGGGTGCCGCCGCACAGCTCGCGGGCGTAGTCGCCGACCTCGACGACCCGCACCTCCTCGCCGTACTTCTCGCCGAAGAGCGCCATCGCGCCGATGCGCCGCGCCTCCTCCAGCGAGGTGATGAAGGCGTGCACCTCCAGGTCGGCCAGGAGCACCTCGTTGACCTGCTGCTCGACGTCGCGCAGCACGCTCGGCGCCACCCCCGTCGGGGTGTTGAAGTCGAAGCGCAGCCGGCCCGGGGCGTTCAGCGAACCGGCCTGGGTGGCGGACTCGCCGAGGAAGTTGCGCATCGTCTGGTGCACCAGGTGCGTCGCCGTGTGCGACCGGGAGATCGCCCGCCGGCGGGTGGTGTCGATCTCGGCGTAGCCGGTCTCCCCCGCCCGCACCTCGCCCCGCAGCACCCGGGCGCGGTGCACGATCAGGCCGGGCACCGGCTGCTGCACGTCGAGCACCTCGACCTGGCCGCCGCCCACTGTGATCATGCCGAGGTCGGGCTGCTGCCCGCCGCCCTCGGCGTAGAACGGGGTGGCGTCGAGCACCAGCTCGATCGTGTCGCCCTCGACCGCCGCCTGGCGGGGGCCGTCGACGCCGAGCACCGCCCGCACCGTCGACTCCCGGGACACCTCGCCGTAGCCGGTGAACCGCACCGGGCCGCCCGAGTCGAGCACCGACCGGTACGCCGACAGGTCGGTGTGCCCGGTCTTGCGCGCCTGCGCGTCGGCCTTGGCGCGCGCCCGCTGGTCGGCCATCAGCCGGCGGAAGCCCTCCGCGTCGACCGCCAGGCCCTGCTCGGCCGCGATCTCCAGCGTCAGGTCGATCGGGAAGCCGTACGTGTCGTGCAGCTGGAACGCCTTCTCACCCGACAACGCCGGCTTGCCGGCCGTACGGGTCTCCGCGATGGCCGTGTCCAGGATCGTGGTGCCGGCCCGCAGGGTGGACAGGAAGGCGTCCTCCTCCGCGTACGCGTAGTCGGCGATCCGGTCGAAGTCGGCGGCCAGCTCCGGGTACGACGGGGCCATGCAGTCGCGGGCCACCGGCAGCAGCTCGGGCAGCGCCCGCTCCTGCCAGCCCAGCAGCCGCACCGACCGGATCGCCCGGCGCATGATGCGGCGCAGCACGTAGCCGCGCCCCTCGTTGCTCGGGGTGACCCCGTCGCCGATCAGCATCAGCGCCGTGCGCACGTGGTCGGCGATCACCCGCAGCCGCACGTCGTCCGGGTGCGACTCGCTGGCGACCTGGCCGGACCGGGCGCCGTAGCGCTTGTCCGTCAGCTCGGCGGCCCGGTCGAGGATCGGCCGGACCTCGTCGATCTCGTAGAGGTTGTCGACGCCCTGGAGGATGGACGCCATCCGCTCCAGGCCCATGCCGGTGTCGATGTTCTTCGCCGGCAGGTCGCCGAGGATCGGGTAGTCCTCCTTGCCGGTGCCCGGGCCGCGCTCGAACTGCATGAAGACGAGGTTCCAGAACTCCATGTAGCGGTCCTCGTCGACCGCCGGGCCGCCCTCGCGGCCGTACTCCGGGCCACGGTCGTAGAACAGCTCGGAGCACGGGCCGCACGGGCCGGGGATGCCCATCGACCAGAAGTTGTCCGCCTTGCCCCGGCGCACGATCCGCTCGGTCGGCACCCCGACCGAGCGCCAGATCTCGAACGCCTCGTCGTCGTCGAGGTAGACCGTCGGCCAGATCCGCTCCGGGTCCAGGCCGAACCCGCCCTGCTCCTGGGACTTGGTGACCAGGTCCCAGGCGAGCGGGATCGCCCCGTCCTTGAAGTAGTCACCGAAGGAGAAGTTGCCGTTCATCTGGAAGAACGTGCCGTGCCGGCTGGTCTTGCCGACCTCGTCGATGTCGGGCGTACGGATGCACTTCTGCACGCTGACCGCCCGCCGGTACGGCGGGGTCTGCTGCCCCAGGAAGTAGGGCACGAACTGCACCATGCCGGCGTTGACGAACAGCAGGTTCGGGTCGCTGATGGCGGGCAGCGGAGCGGACGGCACCACGGTGTGGCCGTTCGCCTCGAAGTGGGCGAGGTACCGCCGCTTGATCTCCGCCGTCTTCATCGCTGGTGTTCCTCCGGAAAGATCTCTCGGTCGCCGATGCGCGGGTCCTCCCGCAGCTCGGCGAACTGGTCGTCGAACGCCTCGCCCTGGGCGAACGCCTCGTGGATCTCCTGCTCGCGCTCGGCCATCGCGATCCGGACGTCCTCCACGAAGCTACGCAGCGACTCCGCCAGCCCGCCAGCGGATTCGGTCACCGTGCTGGCGATGCCGGCCGGGGTGTACGCCTGTGCGGTGCGGGTGGCCTTGCGGACCACCACCACGCCGACGGCCAGCCCGATGCCGAGCCAGAACAACCGCCTCATCTCCGAGCTCCTCCTGGTCGTGCCGGATCAGCGGTTGCCGCGCTTGGCGGCCCGCCGCTGCTGCTTGATGGTGTCGCGCACCTCACGCTCGGTCTCGGCGTGCCGCCGGGCGGAGGCGGCCTTGCGTACGCCGTAGCCGAAGGCGGCCACCTTGACCAACGGGTTGGCGGCGGCGGCGGAGACGACGGTCGCCAGGTTCGCGACGTTGGCGGTGACGTTCTGCGCGTGGCTGGTCATGGTGTCGACCTTGGCGAGCTGGAGGTTGACCCCGTCCAGGGAGGTCTGCACCTGCTCCAGGGCGGTGTTGACGTTCTTCACCGTGGTGTTCACGTCGCCCAGCAGCGGCGCGGTCCGGTCGTTCAGGTCGTTGATCATCCGGGTGGTGGCGTCCACGGTGTGCCGCAGCCGCAGGATGGGCAGCGTCAGGATCAGCACCAGCATCGCGAACGCGATCGCCGCGATCAGCGCCGCGACCTCGAAAAAGCCCACGCCTGTCCTCCTCAAGCAGAGTTCCGGGAACCCGACGCCCCCGGAACGTGCGACCGTCCTGCCCACACCGCCGCCCGGCACCCGCGAGGGGCCGGCGGGGGCTGGCGGTCCGCCAGCCCCAGACCCTACCGTCCGTGATGGAAACCGGCTCAGGACGGTGAGGGTGTCGGCGTCGCGAGCGGATCCTCGCTGACCGTCGGGAAGGGATCCTCCCCGGTGAGTGACGGGTCGGTGGTGGGCTGGGGCCGGGTCCGCTCGTCGTCGATCGCGTTGCGGACCTTCACCGACACCAACGAGCCGGAGCACTGCTCCGCAGCGGTCGCCGGTTCGGGCGACGGCACGACCGCCGGTTCCCCGTCCACCGGCGGCGGCACGCAGGCGGGCTCACGTACCCACAGGTCGAGGGTCAGCTCGTCCCGGCGCCAGCACGTGTAGCTCCCCTTCGCGGGTTGCTCGGGGCAGCGGCTCACCTTCCACGGCTGCCAGCCGTCGTCGGCCAGCGCCCGCTCGTAGACCTGTGCCGTCTCCGCCGGCGGCCGCTCGGAGGTGGCCGTGCGTTCGCGGAGCCGGCAGTCGAGCAGGCACCACCGGCTGCCGCTGACGTCGTCGACGGTCTGCACCGCCGCCCAGCCCGGCACGTCCAGCTCGTCGAGGGTGTCGAAGACCGGATCGCGGCTGAGCGTACGGATGCCGAAGTAGAGCGGGACCGCGCCGAGCAGCACCACGCTGACCAGGGCGAGGATGCCCATCCGCAGCCGCCGCCGCTCACGCATCCGGCGGCGCAGCTCGGACCGCGCGCCGCGCAGCCCGCCGGGGCCGGCCGTGTCGTCGTCCGGCGACTCGGGCTCCGCGGGCCGGCGCAGCGCCGGTCCGTCCGCCGGCTCGACGGGTGGTACGACAGCCGCAGCGGCCCGCGCCACCACCGGCTCGCCCGCGGCCCCCGGCGGTGGCACCGGCGCAACGCCTGACGGCTCGGGCCGCCCCGGCTCGCGGTGCGGCGGGATCGCCCGCCCGGCGGCGCGGTCCTCGGGCCCGGGGCGGGGCGCCGGGGCGGCCGCCCGGGCGACGCCGGAACCCGCACCGGGCCGGGCCGGGCCCGGCGCAGTGGCGGCCGGGCCGGACGAGGTCTGTTCGGCTCCCCCCGGTACGGCTGGGTGCGTCCCCGGACCGGCGGGGCCCGACGGGCCGGGCCCGGGACGGCGCGGGCCGGGCGGCGCGCTCAGGTTCGCGGCGGCCGGGGACGGCCCGGCGGCGGACGCCGCGCCGGCGGCCCCGGAGGGCGGTGTGACGGGCCGCGCGGCACCCGCCGGACCGGCGTCGGGCCGGGCGGTACCCCGGACGGGACCTGCCAGGCCGGGATCCGGACGCGCGGCACCCCGCGCCGGACCCGCCAGGCCAGGATCGGGACGCGCGGCACCAAGGGCAGGACCCACCGGGCCGGCGTCGGGACGCGCGGCACCCCGGACGGGACCCGCCAGGCCAGGATCGGGACGCGCGGCACCAAGGGCAGGACCCACCGGGCTCTTCCTCGTGGTGCGGGACATGTCGTCCTCCAGCTCGTCGGTGG
>NZ_JBEZEV010000115.1:0-18730 GCF_040649055.1 Micromonospora sp. NPDC049060 | reverse complement strand
CGTCCGCCCCCAAATTCCCACCCGCTCTCCCCGTGACCCTCGGTGGGCCGGCCACCCCCCCCCCCCCCCCTTCCTGCTCCCTGCGCGCCCACCCAGCCCTGCTCGACGGGTCGCTGGCACTCCCGCCCCCGCCGGTTCACCTGCCCCCGTCGATCATGAGGTTGGCTGGTCGGAATCGGGCATATTGCCCCGCTAACTTCATGATCAACGCTGCGAGGGCCGGGGCGGGGGCCGGGTTGGGTCCGGGGTGGGGGTGGTGCCGCGTAGGTGGGTCACCAGGCGCATGCCGTGGTAGACGGCCAGGGCGGCGGCGGTGCCCAGGGCGATGCCGTTGAACGAGAGGTCGCCGGCGGTGAGGGTGTAGTTGGCCGCGCCGACGATCACCGCGACGGCGGCGGTCATCAGGTTCACCGGGTCGTGGAAGTCCACCCGGCTCTCGATCCAGATCCGCGCGCCGAGGATGGCGATCAGGCCGTACAGGGCAGTGGTGGCGCCGCCGAGCACGCCGGCCGGCACGGTGAGGATCAGCGCGCCGAACTTCGGGCTGAGCCCGAGCAGCACCGCCGTCAGGCCGGCCACCCAGTACGCGGCGGTGGAGTAGACCCGGGTCGCCGCCATCACGCCGATGTTCTCCGCGTAGGTGGTGGTGCCGGAGCCGCCGCCGGAGCCGGCGAGCATCGTGGCCAGCCCGTCGCCCATGAACGCCCGGCCCATGTCCCGGTCCAGGTTCCGGCCGGTCATCGCGGCGACCGCCTTGACGTGCCCGGCGTTCTCGGCGATCAGCACCAGGATCACCGGGATGACCAGCACGACCGCCCGTAGGCTGAAGCTCGGCGTGTGGAACTCGGGCAGGCCGACCCAGGCGGCGTCCCGCAGGCCGTCGACCGCCTTCGGATCCAGGTCGCCGAGCACGGCGGCGAGGACCCAGCCGACCACCACCCCCAGCAGGATGGAGAGTCGGGCGAGGAAGCCCCGGAAGGCCACCGTGGCGAGCAGGATGGCGGCCAGCGTCACCACCGCGATCAGCGGCTGCGCCTTCACGCCGGTGCCGCTCCCGTCGCCGTCCCAGGCGACCGGGGCGAGGTTCAGGCCGATCAGCGCGACGATCGCCCCGGTGACCACGGGCGGCATCAGCGCGTCGATCCAGCGCGACCCGGCGAGCTGGACGACCAGCCCGACGGCGGCCAGCGCCACGCCGGCGACGACGATGCCGCCGAGCGCCGGGCCGATGTCGCCGCCGGCCTTGGCCGCCAGCACCGGCGCGATGAAGGCGAAGGACGAGCCGAGGTACGAGGGCAGCCGGTTGCCGGTGATCAGCAGGAACAGCAGCGTGCCGAGCCCGGAGAAGAAGAGCGTGGTGGCCGGCGGGAAGCCGGTGATGAGCGGCACCGTGAAGGTGGCGCCGAACATCGCGACGACGTGCTGCACGCCGACGCCGAAAGTACGCGGCCAGGAGAGGCGTTCGTCGGGGTGGACCACGTCGCCGGGGCGGATGGACCGGCCGTCGCCGTGGACCGCCCACGCGGACCAACGGGAGCGCGGCTCGGTGGAGGACTGGGTCATGGAACGCCCTTCGCGTCGTGGAGAGGTGACGGGGGCGCAGGTGAAACCCAGGAGTCGTTTCTAGCAGAGGCCCGGTGCGGCCCGGCCGGTGGCCCTGCAGTGGTTCGGCTGGTGGCCTGGGTGGGGCTGTTCGGGCTTGCCTCCGTCGGGGCGGGTCAGGCGACGCCGGCGGGGCGGAACTGGACGCTGACGCGGGGCCCGACGGGGCGGGTGGTCTTGGGCACGGCGTGCTCCCAGGTGCGCTGGCAGGAGCCGCCCATCACCACGAGGTCGCCGTGGCCGAGTGGGAAGCGCAGGCTGTCGCCGCCGCCACGGGGCCGCAGCAGCAGTGTGCGCGGCGAGCCGAACGAGACGATGGCGACCATGGTGTCGGTGTGCGCGGAGCGGCCCTGGGTGTCGCCGTGCCAGGCGACGCTGTCCCGGCCGGAGCGGTAGAGGCACATGCCGGCGGTGACGAAGGGCTCGCCGAGCTCGGGGGCGTAGTGCCGGGTGAGGGCGGCGCGCGCCTCGGTGAGCAGCGGGTGCGGCAGCGGGCGGTGCCCGGCGTACCAGCAGAGCAGCCGGGGCACGTCGACCTCGGCGTCGTACATCGTGCGGCGCTCGGCCCGCCAGGGGACGTCCCGCAGCAGGACGTCGAAGACCTGGTCGGAGCCGGTGATCCAGCCGGGGAGATGGTCGACCCACGCGCCGTGGGTGAGCGGGTGCCGGCGCAGCCGGTCGGCCAGCGGGCTCAGCGACGGTCCGGCGGCGGTGAGGTCGAACATCGACGGCTGGTAGGCGGCCCCGGTCATCCGCCCAGCGTACCTGCCGTGTTGGTACAGGTGTACGGACGCGTCGCCCGCCCGCCCGCCGGCCGCCGGCGAGGGAGGCCGGTCGGGCGGTGCGAACCCCGCCTCAGCGGTTCAGCATCCGGCGCACCCGGCCGCCGATCACCTGCTTGACCCGGGTCTGCAGGCGCTGCCCGCGCAGCGTCTCCGTCTCCTTGCGTAGCTCGACGTTGCGGTCGCGCAGCCACTGGATCCGCTCCAGCAGCGCGTCGGGGGCGGTCGCGGCGGCCGGGCGTACGGCGGGCGGGAAGGCGGTGGAGCGCACCTGCGCGTCGAACTGGGCCGCGCTGTCGCCGTCGGCGAAGGCGTGGCCCAGGTCGTGCCTGGCGAGGAAGGCGAGCATCGTCTCGTAGCGCGACTTGTGGCCGTCGTTGAGCGCCGTGTAGTCCGCCTCCGCGTAGAGCTGGGCGGCGTCGACGTCGACCGGCACGTCCTTCATCACCCGGTGCGGGATCTCGAAGTACCGGGCGAGTTCCAGGGTGCGCGAGTCGTGCGCGAAGAGGTAGCCGGGCGTGCCGGCGATGAGGGCGGTGATGGTGCCGTGGATCCGGGTGCCGAACGCGAAGTCGAACCCGGAGAGGTAGTCCATCCAGGTCCAGGGGTCGACGAACATCCGCACCTTGTCCTCGGTGAACAGCGGGTGCGAGGTGTGGATCGGGATCTTGCTGGTCCTGCCCCGGTCGCCGGGGGCGTCGCCGTAGAGGAGCGTGCCGAGCGTCTTGAGGTCCTGCGGCAGGTAGCGCAGGTTCGGGTACCGCTCGTGGTGCCGGGCGATGATCTCCGCCATCGACGTGACGTAGGGGGAGACGGTGAGCGCGAGCCTGTCGTCGGGCGACAGGGACGCCTTCCTCTTCTCCACCCGCAGGCTGTCGCCGTGCAGGAACATCGACGGGCAGCCGATCACGTCGACGGCCGAGAAGCCCAGGGCGCGCAGGTAGTCACGGGTGATCTCGCCACGTACGCCGATGCTGTGCGAGCGGTCGAGTACCGCCCGTACGAAGCGGGTCACGACGTCGTCGATGGGGCGGAGGTACTCCCGGTCGCCGTTGATGTCGGTCTGTACGCCCACCCCGAGCACCACCACCGGGATCTTCAACTGCTCGATGAGCTTCGTCATGGCCTCGACGCGGTGGGCGTAGCTGCGGCGGAAGGCGTTGGCGAGCGGTACGACGTAGACGTCGTACCGCTCGTTGATCATGTCGGCGTCGCGCGGGTCGATCCTGAACTCGGTCGAGGTGATCTCGGCGGTGGCGGTGCGCAGGAGCTTGTGGGCGGCGTGGCTGAAGACGAGGTTGCCGTTGTTGTCGCCGATCCAGTTCCGCTCGTGCGTCTCCTCCGGAGAGTAGACGTCGAACGGGCCCTTCTTCGCCCGCATCAGGATTCGCTTGTGCATTCGCCCGCCTCTCGTCACCTCCGGGTCTGGGAATACTAGCCACCCGTTCGGCCGCAACCCGGATGCCCGCCACCGCCGTCACGGATGGGGACGCAACGGTCACGGAGGGACGGGAGGAACGGGATTCCCCCACGGGACAGAACGGGCACTCGCGGACGGGACGGAACAGAGCCTCAGGCCCGGCGGGTAGGGTGCCCGGCGGGGCGGCGCCGACCGGTGGACCGCCACGGAGCCCCTTCGGGGGCGCCTGAGGACGGGGTCGAGGAGGAGACGTACGTGCTGGTGACCCTGCGGATCGTCGGGATGCCGGCATGAACGACGCCGCGACCGTCGCGCCGGCCGCCCGGCCCGCGTCCCCGGCCAGCCGCCTGCCGTCGCTGACCGGGCTGCGCTGGGTCGCCGCCCTGCTCGTCTTCGGGTTCCACGTCGCGACGATGGGCATCATCGCCGAGCCCGGCCAGAAGGCCGTCGTGGACTGGGCCTTCGCCCTCGGGCTGTCGGGCGTGCAGTTCTTCTTCATCCTCAGCGGCTTCGTGCTGGTCTGGTCGGCCCGACCCACCGACACCCGTCGGGCGTTCTGGCGGCGCCGGGTGGCCAAGATCTGGCCGAGCCACGTGGTGCTGTGGGTGGCGGCCCTGGCGGTCGCGGCCTGGTTCGCCGACCCCGTGGACCGGTTCGTCGCGGTGGAGAACCTGTTCCTCCTCCAGGCGTGGGACCCGCGGCCGGGCCACTTCTACAGCATCAACACGGTCAGCTGGTCGCTGTCCTGCGAGTTCTTCTTCTACCTCTGCCTGCCGTTGGCGCTGCCGCTGATCCGCCGGGCCCGGCCGTGGGCCCTGTGGGCCGTCGTGGTCGCGGTGCCGCTGCTCATCCTGGCGCTCTGGCCGGCCCAGGTGCTGGTGCCCGAGGAGAGCCGCTGGTGGTTCACCCAGATCTTCCCGCCGGTGCGGTCGCTGGAGTTCTGGATGGGCGTCGCCGCCGCCGAGCTGATGCGGCGTGGCCGGTGGCGCGGGCCGGGCCTGCCGCTGGCCAGCCTGCTCTTCGTGGCGACCTGGGTGGTCGCCGCGCAGTGGGTCCGCGCCGAACTGTGGGCGGCGCTGCTCTCGGTCGCGTACATCCTGGTCATCGCCGCGGCGGCGGACGCGGACGTGCGCGGGCGGCGCTCGCCGTGGCGGTCCCGGCCGATGATCTGGCTGGGCGAGGTCTCCTTCGCCTTCTATCTGGTGCACGTCCTCGTGATGATCACCGTCCTGCGGCTCACCGGTGACTGGGGCGTCGGCTTCACCGGCTGGTGGGGGCTGGCGGTGGTGCTCGGCTTCCTGCTGGTCAACCTGGCCCTGGCCGGCCTGTTGCACCGTCTCGTCGAGACGCCGATGATGCGGCTGCTCACCCCGCGTAGGCCGGCCCGGGCGCCGCGGGACGGGGACGCCGCCGGGCAGGACCCCGGCGGCCCCGGGGCGGCGCCGGGGGACCGGGGCAACGCCGTGCCGCGCCCCCGGGCCGCCGATCCACAGGACGACCACCGGACGACGTACGCCGACTCGCGCTGAGCGCCCCCGGCGGCCGGAGAGTCCGGGCGACGAATCCCCACCGTTTCGGTGACGCCGGTCACCACGCCGTCGAACCGGTCATCGGGCGCGGCCCGGTCGATTCCAGCCGGGGTTTCGGCGCCGATGTCCGCCACTTGTCCCGTTGTCGCCCCAAGGTGCGTGCAGAAACGGTCGTCCCATTGAGTCGCGTCAGTGGCGAAGTGCCCGCAAAAATTGTCTCCCGATCAAGGTTTAGGCAGGTGGGACGGGGTTGGCAGGGCGCGGACCGGCCAGTAATGTCGGCGCGTCCGGTGCGGTACCCGATCGCCAGAGGCGACGCCGCGCCGACCCGCCTAATCGTGAACGACGAACCGGGGACCCAGTGCTCGTTGGGGTGAATCCGTGGGCCGTGGGCCCGTGGTAGGGCGTTCTTCCCGCCCGAATCCGTCAGCTAACCCGGTCGGCGGTGTCGGAAGGAGTTCCATCTTCATGCCACACCCGTACACCCCTCGGCTGTGCCGCCGTCTCCACGGCGCCGCGGTGACCGCGCTCGTCGGCCCGCAGGTCATGAGCTGACCCACCGGTCACCGTCCGTCGCCCGGCGTCCCGGGCGCATCCCCTGAGTGGTCCACCACCCGCCCGGACTCCCGTCCGCGCGGCGGTCCGCCCTGCCCTCGGCGCGGACCGACGGCCGCTCACCCCCGAGCCCGTGGAGGAAACCGTGAAGCACCACCTCAAGCGACAGTTGCGTCGCCTCACGTCCGAGCGTCCGTACCAGCTGGCCGCCGCGTCCGCCGCGGCGCTCGTGCTGGCGTCGGGCACGGGCGCGCTGCTGGCCGGAGCCGACGAGGACCCCGCCGTCGCGCAGGCCCCGGTGGCCGCCACCGAGCTGCGGGACGACGCCGCGGCCTCGCGCAGCCAGGCCCGGGTCGCGCCCGCCCCGTCCAGCGCCGCCCCGGCCGCGTCCAGCGCCGCCCCGTCGGCCAGCGCGTCCAGCGCCGCCCCGGACCCGGACCTGACCCGCAAGCCGGCGCCGCCGAAGCCTCCGGCCGCCAAGAGCCTGGACTACGACTACCAGGCCCAGACCACCTTCTACAACTGTGGTCCGGCGGCCGTCCGGCACGCCCTCAGCGCCGCCGGCATCGCGCGCAGCCAGGACGCCCTCGGTGCCCAGCTGGGCACCGACCAGATGGGTACCGACTCGGCCCAGGACACCACCCGCGTGCTGAACGCGACGGTGAAGGGCGACCCGTACCGGACCCGGATGATCCCCGGTGGCGCCGCCACCCCGGCCCAGATGGACCGGCTCCAGGCCGACGTCGTCGCGGCCATCGCCGACGGGCGGGGCGTCGTGGTCAACGTCGCCGGCAGCGCCACGGACACCGACGGCGGCTGGCACTCCTTCCCCGGCGGCCACTACGTCGCGGTGGTCGGCTACCAGGACGAGGGGCGGCTGGTGAAGATCGCCGACTCGGCGAACCCGGCGACCGCGTCGTACTGGATGAGCACCATCGCCCTGGCGAACTGGGCCGCCACCCGCGGCTACTCCGCCTGAGCGACTCCGTCGGGCGTCGGCTCCCCACCCGGGGGGTCGGCGCCCGATGTCGTGTCCGGGTCACGGCCCTCGCCCGCGGCGTCCGACGGGTGGCACACTGCGCCCATGGTCGATGAGTCGGGTGACGGGGCCGGCCGGCGGGTGCTCCTGCTGCTGCACGGCATGGGCGCGACCGGCGACGTGTGGCTGCCCTGGGCGCCGCTGCTGGAGCGTCGGTGGGCGGGGCGGTGGCTGGCGCCGGACCTCGCCGGCCACGGCTGGTCGCCGCCGCTGCCGGAGTACTCCTTCCCGGGGCTGGCCGCGCGGATCGGCGCGGGGCTCGCGGCGGGGGACCGGCTCGTCGTGCTGGGGCACTCCCTCGGCGGGGTGGTCGGGCTGGCGCTGGCCGCCCGGGGCGCCGGACTGCCCGTCGACGCCGTCGTCGGGCTCGGCATCAAGGCCGTCTGGTCGCCGGCGGAGCTGGCCAAGGCGGGTGAGTTGGCGGCCCGGCCGGTGACCTGGTTCGCCAGCCGGGACGAGGCGGCCCGCCGCTACCTACGGGTGGCCGGCCTGTCCGGGCTCTTCGCCCCGGAGCACCCCGTCGTGGAGGCGGGGCTGCGGCAGGTCGACGGCCGCTGGCGGCTGGCGATGGACCCGGCCGCGTTCGGCGTGGGCGCGCCGGAGTTGCCCGCCCTGCTGGCGGCGACCGACGTGCCCGTACTGCTGGCCCGCGGCGAGCACGACCCCATGGTCACCGACGCCCAGCTCACGGAGCTGGGGGTGCCGGTCGCCGTCCTGCCCGGCCTCGGGCACAACGCCCACGTCGAGGCCCCCGATGCGGTCCTGGACCTCGTCGAGCCGTACCGCTGACGTGCCCCGCGAACGGCCCGGCCCACAGGTCCGCCGTCGCGACCGGTGTGCCTCCCGACCGGGGCGTCAGGTGGCGGGGGAGAGGGTCGCCTCGTCCGGGTCGAGCGGCAGGCCGGTCGCGCCGCCCGTGCGCGGGGCGGGCGTCTTCCAGCCCTCGTCGAGCTGGCGCCGGGCGGCCTCCAGGAACGCCTCGGCGTACGACTCGGCGGGGAAGTCGCCCAGGTAGCGGCTCCGGGTGGCCCACCGCGCCGAGGCCAGCGGATCGGTGTCCAGCAGCGCGGTCAGCACCTCGTCCACGTTCGCCATGTCGCGCCGCAGCACGTAGCCCGACCCGGCGAGCGGGAACTGCTCGGGGAACCGGTCGCCGGAGTCCACCATGTCGGTCACCGCGTACGGCTTGCCGGAGTAGAGGTAGTCGGAGATCACCCCGGACACGTCGGAGACCAGCGCGTCCGAACGGTTCACGCACTCGGTCAGGGTCAGCTCCCGGCTGGCGGCGGCCCCGAAGACGTGCTGCCGGCCGCTGCGGGCCCGGTCCGCGGCCAGCAGTTCGGTGAGCCGGCCCAGCTGCCGGGCGGAGGCCGGGTTCTGCGAGGTGTACGGGTGGGCCCGCAGGATCACCGTCGCGCCCCGGTCGAGCAGCCGGCGCAGCAGCGTCTCGGCCACCGGCAGGGAGCAGTAGTTCGCGTCCGCGTTGTGCCCGGTCCAGGTCGGCGTGTAGAGCACTGTCGGGTTGGCCCGCCCGTGCGCCGGCTCCGGGCGTACCTCGATCGACTCGACCTGCGGGCGGCCGACGACGACGAACTTCTCCGCCGGGATGTCCACCCCGGCGCGGGCGTACCGGTCGACGGCGGCCTGGCCGGCGACGAAGATCCGGTCGAAGATCGCCGAGACCGGGTTGGCGCTGGGGGCCTTGTCGCTGTCGCCGTGGTGCAGCTGGACGTGGGTCAGCTGGGTGTAGCGGATGCAGTGGCTGTTCTTCGCGCCGTGGTTGACGTAGAACGCCACCCGCAGGCTCGGCACCAGCGCCTCGTCCATGGCCCTGGTGGTGGGGCAGTAGACGACGGGCGCGCTGGTGGCCGCGGCGACCAGGGGCAGGAACTCCGGCTCGCGCACCATCACCAGGAACGGGCGGCCGATCCGCTCCAGGTACGGCAGCCACATGGTGACCTGGTACTCCGAGCCGGGCGGCGCGGAGAAGTGGAGCAGGAACTCGGGCTGGTGCCGGCGCAGCGCGCGGGACACCGCCGAACCGCCGGCCCCCGGCCGGAACTTGCGCCGGGCCAGGTCCAGCCCGACCGCCGCGGCGCCGGCGGCGACCAGGGCGACGGCCGCCAGCGCGACACCGGCCGGCAGGCCCGCGACGGCCGCCAGCGCCAGCAGGGCGAGCAGCCCCGCCAGCGCGTCGCCGAGGCGGGCGGCGACCAGCGGCGTCCACGAGCGCACCGGCAGGTTCGCGGCGCGCACCTCCAGGCCGCCGGCGTCGCGGAGCGGGTTGACCAGCAGCACCAGCCCCAGCAGGGCCAGTGCGGTCACGGCCAGCGCGGGGTCGAACCCGGCGTCGAGGCGGCGGGCGTAGCCGACCAGGATCGCCGCCGCGACAAGCGCGGTCTCGGCGGCGTTGTCGGCGCCCGGGCGCACCCGCCGCTCCCAGGTGGCCGCCGCGAGGGCGGCCACGGCCAGCCCCAGCCCCCAGCCGGTCGCGCCGGTCAGCGCGACGACGAGGAACGCCAGCACCGCCAGGCCGGTGGCCAGCGCGCGGGCGAGCAGCTTCCGAACCAGGTCACCACGCATGTCGGCTCCGTTTCCCGCCGTGGCCCGAAATCCGCGTCAGCCGGCGTCGGCCGGGCTGGCGTCCCGCTCGACCCGCGCCGGCCCCGGCTGGGCCGGCACCTCGCCGGGCGCGCGACGCACGTCGATGACCTGGCCGGTCAGGTCCGAGATCAGCACGTCCAGCGACGCCTGGGCGACGGTCTCGGCGGCGAGCAGGGTGTGCTCCGGCTCCTCGCCGAACGCCTTGGTGCGCATCGGCGTCGCGGTCCGCTCGGGGTTGACGCAGTTGACGCGTACGCCGAACTCCGCCCACTCGTCGGAGAGCGCCTGGGTGAGGTTGACCAGGGCCGCCTTGGTGGAGGAGTAGAGCGCGTAGTCGGCGCGGCCCCGGGTGTAGGAGCTGGAGGTGTAGAGCAGCAGCTGGCCCTTGGTCTGCTGGAGGTAGGGCAGCGACTGGCGGGCGACGATGACCGGCCCCACGAAGTTGACCTGGAGCACCCGGTCCATGGTCTCCTGGTCCATCTCGGACAGGGGACCCTTCTCCAGGACGCCGGCGGTGACCACCACGTGGTCGATCCGGCCGGTGGCCTCGAAGGCGGTCTTCAGCGCCGCCCCGACGTCCTCGGCGCGCTCGACGTGGGTGCCGGTGCTGGAGCGGCTGAACGGGAAGACCTGCGCGCCGTAGCGCCTGGCCAGCTCGGCGAGGTCGTGGCCGATGCCGTAGCTGCCGCCGAAGATCACGATGGTCCGGCCGGTCAGCTCCTCGGTGTAGCTGCGCTCGTCGGTCACCCGGGGCGCCTGCGCGGCGGCGAGCTGGAACAGCTTGTCCGCCAGGTGCACGTCGACCGGGTGGGTCACCTTGATGTTCTCGTCGGAGCCGTCGATGACCTTGATCGGGGTGCCGGGCAGGTAGCGCAGCACCACCCCGCAGTCGTCGGTCGCGGCGAAGTGCGGGTCGTCCTCGGCGAGCTGGTAGGCCTCGCGGATGGTGCCCGAGCGGAACGCCTGCGGGGTCTGACCCCGGCGCAGCGAGGAGCGCACGGGGATGTCGGTGATGCAGTCGTTCTCGTCGACCTGGACGATCGTGTCGGCCGACGGGATGGCCACGTCGACCGCCGAGTACGTCCAGAGCGCGTTCACGCACTCCCGCACGATCCGGCCGCTGACCAGGGGCCGCACCGCGTCGTGGAAGAGGATGTTGCAGTCGCCCTCGCCGACGGCGTCGAGCGCGATCCGGGTGGTGGCGTTGCGGGTGTCGCCGCCCTCGATCACCTTGGTGACCTTGCGGAAGCCGGCCTTGTCGACGATCTGCTGCGCGTCGGCGACGTGGCCGGTGGCCATCAGTACGACGATCTCGTCGATCTCGGGCGCCGCCTCGAAGACCGCCAGGGTGTGCTCGATGATCGGCTTACCGGCGATCTTCAGCAGCTGCTTCGGGATGCCGAGGCCCAGCCGGGTCCCGGTGCCGCCGGCCAGCACCACCGCCACCGTCCGCGAGGGCCGCCACGGCGCCGGGTCCTCCGGTGCGGCGTCCGGGCCAGTGGTGTGGTCCTGCGTCATTGCCGAAGCCTCACTCTCAGGGTGCGTGAACAGAAGGTTCCGCCCGTGCGGCGACCGGATGAACCTTAACGCGCGGACCGCGCCGCCCCCACGGGGCGACGCGGTCGGCCGGCACCGGGCGGATGCCGTACGTGCGCCGTTGCGCTACTTGCCGCTGAACGCCTCGTACTCCCGGACGACCTCGTCGGTCGGGCCGTCCATGCGCAGGACGCCCGATTCCAGCCAGATCGTCCGCTCGCAGGTGTCTCGGATCGAGGAGAGCTGGTGGCTGACGAGGAACACCGTGCCGGCGCCCTCCCGCAGCTCCCGCACCCGCCGCTCGCTGCGCTTGCGGAAGATCTTGTCGCCGGTGGCGAGGGCCTCGTCGATGAGCAGCACGTCGTGCTTCTTGGCGGCGGCGATGGAGAAGCGCAGCCGGGCCCCCATGCCGGAGGAGTAGGTGCGCATCGGCAGCGAGGCGAAGTCGCCCCGCTGGTTGATGCCGGAGAAGTCGATGATCTCCGGGGTCCGCCGCTGCACCTCCTCGGGCGACATGCCCATGGCCAGGCAGCCCAGCACGACGTTGCGCTCGCCGGAGAGGTCGTTGAGCAGGGCCGCGTTGACCCCGAGCAGCGAGGGCTGCCCCTGCGTGTAGACCGCGCCGCGGTTGACCGGCAGCAGGCCGGCGATGGCGCGCAGCATGGTCGACTTGCCGGAGCCGTTGCTGCCGATCAGCCCGACCGCCTCGCCCCGGTACGCGGTGAAGCTGACCCCCTTGACCGCGTGCACCTCCTGGATGTTCGGCGCCGAGGTGCGGCTCATGATCCGCTTGAGCGCGCCGACCGGGCCGCCGCCCCCACCGGCGCCCTTGTGGATCCGGTAGATGACGTGGGCGTCGTCCACCACCACGGTGGGGATGCGCTCCTGCACCTTGGGCAGCGTCACCGTCACGTCGTTGGACGACTCGAAGTGATCAACCACGGCCGTACTCCTGTTCGCCTCGCCAGAAGTAGATGAAACCTCCGACGCCCATCACGATCGCCCAGCCCAGCGCCGTCACCCAGAGCTGGGGCAGGGAGGAGCTGAGCGTCGGCGTGTTCTCCAGCAGCGAGACCCGGGCCAGCTCGATGTAGACGAGCGCGGGGTTGAGCTCGACCAGCCTGGAGGCCCAGGAGGGCAGCTGCTCCTCGAAGAGCGCCACGCTGTAGAGCACACCGGAGCCGTACATCCAGGCGCGCATGACGAAGGGCATGACCTGCTTGAGGTCCGCCAGCTTCGAGCCCATCCGGGCCATCGCCATGGTCAGCCCGGCGTTGAAGATCGTCTGGAGCAGGATCGCCAGCGGCAGCATCAGCCAGGCCAGGGTGATCGGCTCACCGGTCACCAGCACGATGAGGACGAGCACCACCATCGAGCCGAGCAGCTGCTGGAACTGGGTGATCGTCACGGCCAGCGGCAGGCAGGCCCGGGGGAAGTGCAGGGCCCGGATCAGGCCCAGGTTGCTGGTGATCGACTGCGTGCCGTTCTGCACCGCGGTCTGGGTGAAGTTGAAGATGAACAGGCCGGTGCAGAGGTAGGCGATGAAGTTCGGGGTCCTGTTCTGCTCCAGCACCACGCCGAAGATCAGGTAGTAGACCGCCGCGTTGGTCAGCGGGGTGAGGACCTGCCAGAGCTGCCCCAGCCGGGCGTTGCTGAACGACGCCACCAGCTTGGCGTTGGCGTACGCGGCGATGAAGTGCCGGTAGCGCCAGAGCTGCCCCGCGTATTCGCCCAGGGACGGCCGTTCGCCGGCGAACCGGAGACCGTAGCGCTGGGCGAGCTGGGCCCCGGTGAGCCCGGAATCCGGGTCTGCCACCGTGGTGTTGGCCATGGTTAGGCGCTCCGATCTCTTTCGTGCCAACGGGTTGCGCGCGACGACGGGAGAGCGTGGCCAGTGCGGAGCGCCGCCTCGTCGCCGGGCGAACCGTAGTGGAAAACACGTCGGGACGCAACCGTACCGTCGCTGCGCTACATTGTTGCACGTGAAGACCGATAAGAGGCGGGTGCCGGCCGGTGCGGCGGTGCTCCGTGACGACATCACCACGGCCATCCGCCGCGCGGTCACGCAGGAGCTGGCGGAGGTCGGCTACGGACGGTTGTCGATAGAGGCGGTGGCCCGGCGGGCCGGGGTCAGCAAGACGGCGATCTACCGCCGGTGGCGCTCCAAGCTCGAGCTGGTGCTCGACATGGTCTCCGCGGTCGCCGGGCGCAAGCTGCCGATGGTGGACGCCGGCAGCCTGCACGGCGACGTGGAGCTGCTGCTGCTCGTGGCCGCCGGTGCGCTACGTCACCCGCTGGCCTCGCAGATCATCCCGGACCTGCTCGCCGAGGCGGCGCGCAACCCGCAGATCGCCGAGACCCTCCAGCGGGCGCTCACCGGCTACCAGGACCGGGTCGGCGAGCTCGTCATCGGCCGGGCGGTCGAGCGGGGTGAGCTGCCGGCGGGCGCCGACCGGCGCGGCGCGGCGGATCTGATCGTCGGGCCGGTCTACTGGCGGCTGGCGATTTCGCGGACACCTCTTGACACGCCGGAGATCACGCGCATGGCCGCCGCGATCGTCGCGGCCCTGCGGGTAGCATGTACCGGTCCGTCCCTCGACGAGCCGGCGGTGTGGGACACCCGGTCCCTGACCACTTCTGAACCCCATCGGGCCGGTGCGTGAACGTTGCCCTCGTCGGTCTCGGCCTGATTCGCAACGGGCTAGTATCGCACCCCGAACCCCCACCCGAGCACCATCTGACACAGGAGGATGCCCCATGGCTGGGCCGCACCCAGAGTTCATTCCCCCAGCGCGGCCGATCATCGGCGACGCCGAGATCGAAGCGGCTGTCCGGGTGCTCCGCAGCGGCCGGGTGGTGCAGGGTCCCGAGGTCGCGGCCTTCGAGGAGGAGTTCGGCGAGCTGGTCGCCGGGCGGCACTGCGTCGCGGTGAACTCGGGCACCTCCGCCCTGCAGCTCACCCTCATGGCCCTGGGCTTCGGCCCGGGTGACGAGGTCATCGTGCCGTCGTTCTCCTTCGCGGCCAGCGCGAACGCCGTCCGGCTGGTCGGCGCCGAGCCGGTCTTCGTGGACATCGAGCCGGGCAGCTTCTGCCTCGATCCGGAGGCGGTCGCCGCCGCGGTCACCCCGCGCACCGTGGCGATCATGCCGGTCCACCTCTACGGCCACCCCGCCGCCATGGACCGGATCATGGCGATCGCGGAGCGGCACGGCCTGGCCGTCGTCGAGGACGCCGCCCAGGCGCACGGCGCCGCGCTGAACGGCACCCCGGTCGGCGCGTTCGGCACCGCCGGCTGCTTCAGCTTCTACCCGA
Organism: Micromonospora sp. NPDC049060; assembly: GCF_040649055.1. Lineage (NCBI taxonomy): Bacteria > Bacillati > Actinomycetota > Actinomycetes > Micromonosporales > Micromonosporaceae > Micromonospora > Micromonospora sp. NPDC049060. Next base: position 4,350 of record NZ_JBEZEV010000115.1, on the reverse strand, counting down.
CCAAGAACATGCACGCCCTGGAGGGCGGCATGGTCAGCACCGGCGACGCCGAGCTGGCCCGCACCCTGCGGCTGCTGCGCAACCAGGGCATGGAGCAGCGGTACGCCAACGAGATCGTCGGCGCGAACATGCGGATGACCGACGTCGCCGCGGCCATCGGCCGGGTCCAGCTGGGCCAGCTCGGCGAGTGGACCGAGCAGCGCCGGGCGAACGCCAAGTTCCTCGACTCGAAGATCACCGGCATGGTCACCCCGCCGGTCGCCGACGCCGCCCGGCACGTCTACCACCAGTACACGGTGCGGGTGCAGGGCGACCGGGACGCCGCCCAGCAGCGCCTCACCGAGCTGGGCATCGGCAACGCCGTCTACTACCCGACCCCGATCCACCGGCTCAAGCCCTACCTGAGCGAGGACGGCAAGCCCGGTCCCTGGGACCTGCCGGAGACCGAGCGCGCCGCCGCCGAGGTCGTCTCCCTGCCGGTGCACCCCTCGCTGACCGAGGCCGAGCTGGAGCGCATCGCCGAGGGTGCGAACCTGGCCGGGGGTGCCCGGTGAGCGCCGGCCGCAAGCTGCGCGCCGGCCTGATCGGCCTCGGCGCGATGGGCCGCAACCACGCCCGCGTCCTCGCCGGCCTGGACGGCGTCGAGCTGGTCGGCATCGTCGACCCGGCCGGCGACACCACCGGCACGCTGCGGGCGCCGGTCGTGCCCGAGCTCAGCGACCTGCTCGCCCTCGGCGTCGACTACGCGGTGGTGGCCTGCCCGACGGCGCTGCACGAGCAGGTCGGCCTGGAGCTGGCCGCCAACGGCGTCAGCGCCCTGATCGAGAAGCCCCTCGCACAGAGCGTGGACGCGGCGGTGCGGCTCGTGGAGGCCTTCGAGGCCGCCGGCCTGGTGGCCGGGGTCGGGCACATCGAGCGTTACAACCCCGCCCTGCAGAACCTGCGCACCCGCCTGGAGGCGGGCGAGCTGGGCGAGGTCTACCAGGTCGTCACCCGCCGGCAGGGCCCCTTCCCGCACCGCATCGCCGACGTCGGCGTGGTGATGGACCTGGCCACCCACGACATCGACCTGACCAGCTGGGTGACCGGCCAGGAATACACCTCGGTGTCGGCCCGGACGGTGTCGCGCAGCGGCCGGCTGCACGAGGACATGGTCGCCGTGGTGGGGCAGCTCGCCGACGGCACCATGGTCAACCACCTGGTCAACTGGCTGAGCCCGCTCAAGGAGCGGTCCACGGTGATCACCGGTGACCGGGGCTGCTTCGTCGCCGACACCCTCACCGCCGACCTCACCTTCTACGCCAACGGCGCCATCGACACCGAGTGGGAGGCGCTGCGCGCGTTCCGCGGCGTCGCCGAGGGCGACATGGTGCGCTACGCGATCCCGAAGCGGGAGCCGCTGCTGGTCGAGCACGAGCGCTTCCGCGACGCGGTCGAGGGCAAGGAGAGCGACATCGTGACCCTGCGCCAGGGCCTGCGTACGGTCGAGGTGGCCGGCGCCGTCCTGCGCTCCGCGACCGACGGCAGCACGATCACCGTGGGGACGGGCACCGCGTCCCCGGCGGGGGACACCGTTCCCACCCGCTGACGATGGGCGACCGCGGTCCGCGTCCGGCGGGCCGCGGTCCGGCACCTCGCACCGCCAGCCCTCCTCCCACCTAAGGACAGCGCATGTCAACGCCCCGCCGAGCGCCGCGGCTCGTCGTACTGGTCGCCAACGGCATCACCGGCGACTCCCGCGTACAGAAGACCGCCATCGCCGCCGCCCGGGACGGGTGGGACGTGGTCCTGGTGGGCCGGAGCAGCCGCAAGAAGGGCGAGCCGGAGCGCTCCGCCATGGGGCCGATCCAGGTCATCCGGGTGCCGGTGCCGCAGACCCTGTCGCGCCGGCCGGCCCGCGAGCACCGGATCCGCCGCACGCTGACGCAGTTCGGCATCCCGGACAAGTCCGCCCTGGCCCGCTACCGCGCCTCGCACCAGGCCTGGCTCCGGACGCAGACGGCGAAGCGCAAGCCTCCGCCGCGCGCCTGGCTGCGGGCGCACGAGGCGGTGCACCAGTTCCGGCTGCGGGCCTGGGGCTGGGAACAGTTCCACAGCACCCAGCCGCTGCCGCCGACCGGCGACTGGCGGACCGACTGGCCGACGCTTGTCGACATCGACCTGGCGTTCGGGCCGGTGCTGGAGGAGTTGGAGCCGGACGTCATCCACGCCAACGACATCAACACCATCCCGACGGCGGCGATGAGCGCCGCGCGGCTGCGGGCGCGCGGGCGCGGCTGCGTCTGGCTCTACGACGCCCACGAGTACGTGCAGGGCGTCGCCTGGCCCAAGCCGCAGCAGGCCAGTGGCGTGCGGGCCGCCGAGCGGGAGTTCATCGGCCGGGCCGACGCGGTGGTCACCGTCTCCGAGCAGATCGCGGAGAAGCTCCAGACCGAGTACGGGCTGCCGAAGACCCCGATGGTGGTGGGCAACTCGCCGGTGCGCGACGGCATCCGCAGCGGCGCCGTGACCGCCTCCGTGCGGGAGCGCGCCGGCGTCGCCGAGGGCGTGCCGCTGATGGTGTACGCGGGCTGGATCGGCAAGGAACGCGGGCTGGACACCGTCATCGCGGCGCTGCCGCAGCTGCCGGAGCACCACCTGGCCCTGGTCAGCGGCCGGATGACCCCGCTGCTGGAGGACCTGCTCGCCCGCGCCGAGGCGACCGGCACGCGGGACCGGGTGCACGTGGTCCCCTACGTCGCGCCGTACGAGGTCGCCGACTACCTCAGCTCCGCCGACCTCGGCCTGATCCCGTTCCAGCGGACCCCGAACTGCGAGCTGTCCCTGCCGACGAAGGTCTCCGAGTACCTGCACGCCGGCCTTCCCCTGGTCACGAGCGACGTGCAGGTGGTCCGGGCGTTCGTCGAGGGGCACGACATCGGGGAGACCTTCACCTCCGGCGACGTGGCGGGCTTCGTGGAGGCGACGCGGCGGGCCACCGCCCGCCGGGCCGAGCTGGCCGCGCACATCAGCGAGCCGATCCTCGACGAGCTGTCCTGGGAGCGGCAGAGCAGCAAGCTGCTCCAGCTCTACCGGGACCTCTCCGGCGTCGCGCCGGCCGGCCCGCGCGAGGTGCCCTGGACGGTGCAGGAGCGTCCGGTCACCGCGCCGTCGACGGGCACGGCCGAGCCGCGGCCCCTGGGCGGCTGGCGCGAGATCGGTGACACGTCGATCCGCCTCGGCCTCGGCCCGGCCAACTACGCCGGTCAGGCCGCCGCCTTCGCCAGGGCCATCTGCCGGGACAACGCCGACGTGTCGGTGCAGGTGGTGATGAACAAGCTGCCCGGCTCGTTCGACTACCCCGCCGACGTCTACCTCGACTCGCTGCGCCAGCCGGAGCTCGACTTCCAGCTGGAGCAGGTCAACCGGGTGCTCAGCCAGTACACCCACGTGCTGGTGGACGCGTTCATGCCGCTGTTCGGCCAGCTCAACGGCGACAACATCGAGGGTGACCTGCCGGCGTTGCGCAAGGCCGGGATCAAGGTCGCGCTGCTGGCGCACGGCAGCGAGATCCGGCATCCGGACCGCCACCAGCAGCGCCACGAGTTCTCCCTGTTCACCGACGCTCCCGACGGGATCGCGGCGAAGCTGCGGAAGAAGGCCGAGCGCAACCGGCGGGTGGCCGAGGAGTCCGGGCTGCCGGCCTTCGTGACCACGCCCGACCTGCTCGAGGACCTGCCCTGGGCGACGTGGGCCCCGCTGGTGGTGGACGTCGACGCCTGGGCGTGCGACCGGCCGGTGATGCAGCGGTCCCGCCCGCTGGTGCTGCACGCCCCCTCCAAGCGGTGGACCAAGGGCACCGACCGGATCCTGCCGGCGATGCAGGCCCTGCACGACCGGGGCGTCATCGAGCTGCGGCTGGCCGAGGGGGTCGCCTGGGCGGAGATGCGCGAGCTGGTCCGCGACTGCGACCTGGTGCTCGACCAGTTCACCACCGGCAGCTTCGGCACCTTCGCCGTGGAGGCGATGGCCGCCGGCAAGCCGGTGGTGGCCTACCTCAGCGAGCAGGTCACCAAGACCGTCGGCGGCGACCTGCCGATCGTCAACGCCACCCCGACCGACCTCACCACGGTCGTCGAGTCCCTGCTCGACGACCGGGAGGCGACCGCCAAGATCGGCCTCGCCTCCGCCGAGTACGCCCGCACCTACCACGACGGCACCTGGACGGCCCGCCAGCTCACCTCGTTCCTCGGCTGAGGCCACGCCGGTCCGACGGCCGCCCGTCCCCCGCAACCGCGGGAGGCGGGCGGCCGTCGGCGTAATGGCCACGTCCGACAGGCGGCGGCCCGGACGATCGCCGGAGGACCGGGC
>NZ_JBEZEV010000114.1:15569-19260 GCF_040649055.1 Micromonospora sp. NPDC049060 | reverse complement strand
AGCGGACCGGCGGAAGGTCGGCGGGGCCCGCCGGGACGGCGGGCCCCGCACGTCGCGGGGCGGCTCAGCCGCCGTTGCTGGGCCGCTGGGCGGTCGGCCGGTGGGTGACGCCGGTGCCGGTGAGGCGGTCCACCGAGGCCAGGAAGCGCCGGCCCATCCGGGCGCGGGCCTCGACGGCGGGGTGCGTCGCGCCGTAGTCGCCCGGCTCGGCCTGCCCGTCGGCGAAGAGGGCGTACGTCAGCACGGGCGCGCCGGCCGTGTCGAAGATCACGCCGGCCTCGTGCCGGGCGTCGGCGAACCAGCCGGCCTTCGTGGCGACGCGGGCCCGCTCGGTCGAGGACATGACCCGCCGGATCCCGTCGGTGTACGCGACGGGGGCGCGCAGCAGCCGCAGCACGAACGCCGTGCCGGCCGGCGAGAGCAGCGTGCCGGCCACCAGCGCGCGCAGCAGGTCGTGGGTCTCCCGGGGGGTGCTGGTGCCGAGGAAGAACCGGTTGGGGTTGGCGACGGGCTGCACCTGCGTGTTCGGGAAGCCCTTGCCGCGCAGGATCGCGTTGAGCTCGGCGGCCGGGCAGACCAGGCCGCACAGCCGTACGGCCGTGTCGTCGGAGACGGTCAGCAGGTTGGCCAGCACGTGCCCGAGCGTCACGAAGCTCGGGTACGCCCCGTCGAGGCTGAACATGCCGTCCCCGCCGGGCACCACGATCGCTTCGGTCACCTCGACCCGCTGGTCGAGCGTCAGCAGTCCCCGGTCGACCTTGTCGAGCACCGCCACGGCGACCGCGATCTTGTTGACGCTGTACGCCTCGATGCGCCGGTCCGGCTCGTCGGACACGGCCACCACCGGGGGGCCGGCCGGGTCGGCGACGCTGACGTACGCCTGCCAGTTGCCGCCCGCTGCCACCGTCTGCCGCTCGTAGATCGCGGCCACCCGGCGGGCGGCCTGCGCGGGCGTCGCCGGAGCCGGTTCGGCGACCTCGGGGGCGGCGGACGCCGGCGCGGCGGCGCCGAGCACCGTTCCCGCCGTGGCCACCGTGCCCAGTCCCAGCGCGGTCCTGCGGTTCACCCGGATAGTCAATCGTCTCTCCCGTCGTGGTGGGCCGGCCCACCACCCTAGGCGAAATGATCGACGCCGGTGATCCCGCGCGGCGCTCACGGCAGCCGGCGCCGGACGGCCGCCACGACCGGGCCGGGCAGTTCCCCGACGGCCCGCGCCACCCGCTGGAGGTCGGGCAGCCAGCCGCCGCGCACCGACGCGGCGGCCGGGTCCGGCGCGAACACCGTGCCGTCGTGCGGTGCGACCGGCCGGTCGGTCAGCCCGAGCAGTCGCATCAACGGCCCGACGAGGGCGTCGTAGACACCCGGCAGCATGGTGAAGCCGACCCGCATGACCAGGTTGACCCGGCCCACCGACACCTCCCGGCGGGGCCGGTCGGCGCAGTCCACGATGGCCCGCGCCACCCGCTCCGGGGTGGTGACGGGCGGCGGGGGCCGGCCGGCCCGGCCGAGGTAGTTCGCGGCCCGCTGGTAGACCGGGGTGTCCACACTGCCCGGGTTGACGATGCAGACGTGCACCCCCGGGGTCTCCCGGGCCTCCTGTTGCAGGGTGCGGGTCAGCCCCTGCAACCCCCACTTGCTCGCCACGTAGCCGCTCATGTAGGGCGCGGTGATGTGGCCGAGCACCGACCCGGTGAGGATCAGCGTTCCTCCGCCGTCCGCCGAGAAGCGGCGCAGCGCCACCCGGGCGACCGCGGCGGCGGCGAGCAGGTCGGTGCGCACCACCTGCTCGAAGACCCGCTCCGGGGTCTCCTCGAACCGGCCGTACGCCATCACCGCCGCCGTGTGCACCCAGACGTCGATGCCGCCGAACCGGTCGAGGGCCGCGTCGGCGAGCGCCGTCAGCGCGCCGTCGGTGGTGATGTCGGTGGGCACCTGGAGCACCTGCGCGCCTGCGGCCCGGCACTCGTCGCGCACCGCGGCGAGGGCGGCGGGGGAGCGGGCGGCGAGCACGAGGCGGTCCCCGCGTGCCGCGAAGGCCCGGGCCGCCGCCCGGCCGATCCCGCTGGTCGCGCCGGTCACGACCACCGTCCGGGTCACGGTGCGAGCACGACCTTGACGCAGCCGTCCTCCTTCTTCTGGAACATCTCGTACGCCTGCGGCGCCTCCACCAGCGGCACCCGGTGGGTACGCAGATCCTCCACACCCAGCGGGTCGTCGTCGCCGGAGAGCAGCGGGATGATCTCGTCGGTCCACCGGCGCACGTGGCACTGCCCCATCCGCAGCTGGACGCCCCGGTCGAACATTTCCATCAGGGGCATCGGGTCGACCTCGCCGCCGTAGACGCCGGAGATGGAGACCGTGCCGCCACGCCGGACGGCCTTGAGCGCGGCCTTGAGCACGACCAGCCGGTCGACGCCCGCCTTGTCGGTCATGGTCTGCGCGAGCTTGTCCGGCAGCAGCCCGGCGGCGGTCTGGGCGAGCTTGCCGAGCGGCGCGCCATGGGCCTCCATGCCCACCGCGTCGATGACGGCGTCGGGGCCGCGCCCGTCGACGAGGTCGATCAGCGCGCTGGGCACGTCGTCCAGTTGGCTGACGTCGAGCACCTCGATGCCGTGCCGGCGGGCCATCGCCAACCGCTCCGGCACCAGGTCCAGCCCGATGACCCGGTCCGCGCCGAGGTGCCGGCCGATGCGGGCGCAGAGCTGGCCGACCGGCCCGAGCCCGAAGACGGCGAGGGTGCCGCCGGGCGGGGTGTCGGCGTACTTCACCGCCTGCCAGGCGGTCGGCAGGATGTCGGACAGGTAGAGCCAGCGCTCGTCGGGCCCGGTGTCGGGCACCTTGATCGGGCCGAACTGGGCGTGCGGCACCCGCAGGTACTCCGCCTGCCCACCGGGCACCGAGCCGTAGAGCGACGTGTAGCCGAACAGCGCGGCGCCCTTGCCCTCGGCCGTCACCTGGGTGGTCTCGCACTGCGCGTACAGCTGCCGGTCGCACATCCAGCAGGAGCCGCAGGAGATGTTGAACGGCACCACCACCCGGTCGCCCGGCTTGAGCCGGGTCACCCCCGCGCCCACCTCCTCGACGATGCCCATCGGCTCGTGGCCGAGGACGTCGCCGGGCTTCAGGTACGGCCCGAGCACCTCGTACAGGTGCAGGTCGGAGCCGCAGATCGCGGTCGAGGTGATCCGGACGACGGCGTCGGTCGGCTCCTCGATCCGCGGATCGGGCACCTCCTCCACCCGTACGTCCCGCTTGCCCTGCCAGGTCAGTGCCTTCATGTCCCGTCGTCCCTCCTCGTGCCGTCCCCGAGGTTGCTACCCGCCCCCGACGACTTGAACCGGCACGGAGCGCCGAGGTGGCCGATGGCGGGCGGGTCGCGATGGCGGGGCCAGGGGCGGGTCGCGACAGCCGGGCCGGGGGCGGGTGGTTCGGGCGGCATCGAGGGCCGGGATCGCGTGGGTGACGGCCCGCAGCCGCCGCGGGGATGGTCGAAGCCGGATGCGCATGGCCGGGCGTCGTCCCCGAAGCGGCTCCGGCCCGGTGTCCGGTGGCCCGGCGTTTGGTGGCCTGGCGTCCGGTGGCCCGGCGGTCCGATGGTGCGGCGGTCTGGTGGTGCGGCGTGCGGCGTGCGGCGGTCTGGTGGTGCGGCGTGCGGCGTGCGGCGGTCTGGTGGTGCGGCGTGCGGCGTGCG
>NZ_JBEZEV010000114.1:0-15470 GCF_040649055.1 Micromonospora sp. NPDC049060 | reverse complement strand
GGTGCGGCGGTCTGGTGGTGCGGCGTGCGGCGTGCGGCGGTCTGGTGGTGCGGCGTGCGGCGTGCGGCGGTCTGGTGGTGCGGCGTGCGGCGTGCGACGGTCTGGTGGTGCGGCGTGCGGCGTGCGGCGGTCTGGTGGTCCGGTGGCTGCCTGTCGAGCTGATGTCACAGACGACTCAGCTGATGTCGCAAACGATTCAGCTCGACAGGGGGCGAGCAGGGAGATCCGGCCGGGCGGGACAGTGGGCCGTTTCGGGGCAGACCAAACTCCGTCGAAGTCAAAGTCGAAGTCGAAGTCGAAGTCGGGGCGCGGGCGTCGCGGTGGGGAGGGGGACGGCGGGCCGGCGATCGGCAGGTGCTACGGCGAGGGTCGCCGCGATCGGGTGGGTGCTACGGCGAGGGCCGCCGCGTTTGGAAGACGCGGCGGCCCTGTGCCGACCTCGCCAGCGTGAGGTGTGCGGGCTCAGGAACCGGGGGTGTTGTCGCCCCGCTTCGAGGTGGCCATCAGGAAGTCGCGGTTGAGCCGGCCGATGGTGTTCAGCGGGATGCCCTTCGGGCAGACCACGGTGCACTCACCGGCGTTGGTGCAGCCGCCGAAGCCGGCCTCGTCGTGCGCGTCGACCATGCCGATCACCCGGGTGTAGCGCTCCGGCTGGCCCTGCGGCAGCAGCGAGAGTTGGGTGACCTTCGCGGCGGTGAAGAGCATGGCGGAGCCGTTCGGGCAGGCCGCCACGCAGGCGCCGCAGCCGATGCACTCCGCCGCCTCGAAGGCGGCGTCCGCGTTGGCCTTGGCGACCGGGGTCGAGTGCGCCTCGGGGGCGCTGCCGGTCGGCGCGGTGATGTAGCCGCCGGCCGCGATGATCTTGTCGAAGGCGCCCCGGTTGACCACCAGGTCCTTGATGACCGGGAAGGCCCGGGCCCGCCACGGCTCGATGTCGATCGTCTCGCCGTCGGAGAACTGCCGCATGTGCAGCTGGCAGGCGGTGGTGCCGCGCTGCGGCCCGTGCGCGTCACCGTTGATCATCAGGCCGCACATGCCGCAGATGCCCTCGCGGCAGTCGTGGTCGAACGCCACCGGCTCCTCGCCGGCGAGGATCAGCCGCTCGTTGAGGACGTCGAGCATCTCCAGGAACGACATGTCCGGGGAGACGTCGTCGACCTTGTAGGTCACCATCCGACCCTTGTCCTCGGGGCCGGACTGGCGCCAGATGCGCAGGGTCAGGTTCACTTGTAGCTCCGCTGCGTGGGGTGGACGTATTCGAAGTTCAGGTCTTCCTTGTGCAGCACCGAGGGCTCGCCGGTGGCGGTGAACTCCCAGGCCGCCACGTACGCGAAGCGGTCGTCGTCGCGCTCCGCCTCACCGTCGGGCGTCTGGTGCTCGGCCCGGAAGTGACCGCCGCAGGACTCCTCGCGGTGCAGGGCGTCGATGCACATCAGCTCCGCCAGCTCGAAGAAGTCGGCCACCCGGCCGGCCTTCTCCAGCGACTGGTTGAGCCCCTCGCCGGTGCCCGGCACCCGGACCCGCTGCCAGAACTGCTCGCGCAGGGCACGGATCTCGTCGATCGCCTTGCGCAGCCCGGCCTCGCTGCGCTCCATGCCGCAGTGCTCCCACATGATCTGGCCCAGCTCGCGGTGGAACGAGTCCACGGTCCGGTCGCCGTCGACGGCCAGCAGCCGCTGGATCCGGTCCTCGACGTCGGCGCGGGCCTGCACGGCCGCCGGGTGCGTGGCGTCGACCTTCTCGAACGGGCCGGACGCCAGGTAGTTGGCGACGGTGTTCGGCAGCACGAAGTAGCCGTCGGCCAGGCCCTGCATGAGCGCCGAGGCGCCGAGCCGGTTCGCGCCGTGGTCGGAGAAGTTCGCCTCGCCGATCACGAACAGACCCGGGATGGACGACTGGAGGTCGTAGTCGACCCAGAGGCCGCCCATCGTGTAGTGCACGGCGGGGTAGATCCGCATCGGCACCTCGTACGGGTCCTCGCCGGTGATCCGCTCGTACATCTCGAAGAGGTTGCCGTACTTGGCCTCGATGGCCTTGCGGCCGAGCCGGTCGATCGCGTCGGAGAAGTCGAGGTAGACGCCGAGCCCCGTCTGGCCGACGCCGCGCCCCTCGTCGCAGACGTTCTTCGCGGCGCGCGAGGCGATGTCGCGGGGGACCAGGTTGCCGAAGGAGGGGTAGATCCGCTCCAGGTAGTAGTCCCGCTCGTCCTCGGGGATCTCCCGCGGGCTGCGGGTGTCGCCCTTGGTCCTGGGCACCCAGACCCGGCCGTCGTTGCGCAGCGACTCGCTCATCAGGGTCAGCTTCGACTGGTGGTCGCCGGAGACCGGGATGCAGGTCGGGTGGATCTGCGTGTAGCAGGGGTTGGCGAAGTACGCGCCCTTGCGGTGCGCCCGCCAGGTGGCGGTGACGTTGCAGCCCTTGGCGTTTGTGGAGAGGTAGAAGACGTTGCCGTAGCCGCCGGAGGCGAGCACGACGGCGTCCGCGAACTCGGTGGTGATCTCGCCGGTGACCATGTCCCGGACCACGATGCCGCGGGCCTTGCCGTCGACGACGATCAGCTCCAGCATCTCGTGCCGGGTGTTCATCTCCACGTTGCCGAGGCCGATCTGCCGCTCCAGCGCCTGGTACGCGCCGAGCAGCAGCTGCTGGCCCGTCTGGCCCCGGGCGTAGAAGGTGCGCTGCACCTGCGCGCCGCCGAAGGAGCGGGTGTCCAGCAGGCCGCCGTACTCGCGGGCGAACGGGACGCCCTGGGCGACGCACTGGTCGATGATGTTGACCGAGACCTCGGCCAGCCGGTGCACGTTGGACTCCCGGGAGCGGAAGTCGCCGCCCTTGACGGTGTCGTAGAAGAGCCGGTGCACCGAGTCGCCGTCGTTGCGGTAGTTCTTGGCGGCGTTGATGCCGCCCTGCGCGGCGATGGAGTGCGCCCGGCGCGGGCTGTCCTGGTAGCAGTAGGTCTTGACCCGGTAGCCCTGCTCGCCCAGCGTGGCGGCGGCCGAGCCGCCGGCCAGGCCGGTGCCGACCACGATCACGGTCATCTTGCGGCGGTTGGCCGGGTTGACCAGCTTGGCCTCGAAGCGGCGGCGTTCCCAGCGGGTCTCGATGGGGCCGTCGGGAGCCTTGGTGTCGGCGATCGGGTCGCCCTCGGTGTAGAGATCCATGTCAGGACACCAATCCGGTGAGTACGGCGAACGGGACCGCCAGGTAACCGGCGCAGAGCACGACGGCGAAGCCCAGCGCCACGGCCCGGGCCCGCCGCTCGCCGCGCGGGCTCTGCTGGCCGAGGCTGCGCAGCGCGCTGAACAGGCCGTGCCGCAGGTGGAAGCCGAGGGTGACGACCGCCAGGGTGTAGAAGAGCGTGACGTACCAGCGCTCCGGGGCGAAGTCGGCCACCACGTTGGCGTACGGCCGGCTCGGGTCGCCGACCGGGTTCAGCGTGCCGGTGGTGAGGTCCAGGATGTGGTAGATCACGAAGAGCAGGATGATCACGCCGCCCCAGCGCATGGTGCGGGCCGCGTAGCTGCCCTGGACCTTCTTGCGGTGCGCGTACTGCACCGGGCGGGCGGCGCGGGCGCGCACGGCGAGGGCGGTCGCGGCCCAGATGTGGCCGAGCACCGACGCCAGCAGGCCGATCCGCAGGATCCACAGGAACCACACGCCGGGCAGGATCGGGGCGCCGATCTCGCGCAGCCAGTGCGCGTAGTGGTCGAACGAGGTCGCCCCCGTGAAGATCTTCAGGTTGCCGAGCATGTGCGCGATGAGGAACAGCACCAGGATGATGCCCGTCACCGCCATGACGGCCTTCAGGCCGACGCTGGAGCGGATGGGCGACCGAGTTCTCGTGACTACCACGCGATCGACGCTAGGAGCACTTGATTCAGTCGTCCAATGCATCGACCTCGCAGTCTTGATAGCTATAGGCTATGTAGATGCAGCTCCATCAGCTGAAGTACTTCGTTGCGGTGGCAGAAGTGCGACATTTCACCCAAGCCGCCGACATCGTGGGTATCACCCAGCCTTCGTTGAGTAAGCAAGTTCACGCCCTTGAGGACGGCCTCGGCGCCCCGCTGTTCGAGCGGGTAAGGGGCAACATCACGCTCACCGCGGCCGGTGAGGTGCTGCTGCCGCTGGCCAAGCGGATCCTCGCCGACGTCGACACCGCGACCCGCGAGGTGCAGGAACTGGTCGGCCTGCGCCGTGGCCGGGTCCGGCTCGGCGCCACCCCCAGCCTCGCCACCTCGCTCGCCCCGCCCGTGCTGCGCCGGTTCCGCGACGCCCACCCCACCATCGACCTGCGGGTGGAGGAGAGCGGCTCGCAGGACCTGGTCCGCGGCCTGCTCCGCGGCGACCTCGACCTGGCACTGATCATCATGCCGGCCCAGGGCACCGACCCCGGGCTGCGCGCCGACCCCATCCTGCGGGAGAGCCTGGTGGTCGCCTCCGTCGAGGAGCTGTCGGTGACCCCGGAGACCGGTCAGCTGCGCGTCGCCGACCTGCGCGACCAGCCGATGGTGATGTTCCGGGAGGGCTACGACCTGCGCGACGCCACCCTCCAGGCCTGCCGGGAGGCCGGCTTCGAGCCGACCATCGCCGTGGACGGCGGCGAGATGGACGCGGTGCTGAGCTTCGTCGAGGCCGGGCTGGGCGTCGCGCTGGTCCCCGGCATCGTGGTGGCCCGGCGCCCCGGCGTGCGCGTCACCCGGCTGGCCCCACCCGGCGTCCGGCGGACCATCGCGGTCGCCCGACGCCGCGACGTGGTGCCCACCCACGCCGGCCGGGAGCTGCGCCGGATACTGCTGGACTACGTCCGCGACGCCACCACCGGCGGGGACCTGCCGCCGGGCGTCGAGCCCCTCTGACGCCGCCGACGTCCGACGCCGCCAGGTGCGCACGACGGAAGACGACCGGGGCCCGCCGGCCCGCCTACGCTGCCCGCATGGCAACGGGCAGCGCCGTGGTGATCGGCGCGAGCATGGGCGGGCTGCTGACCGCCTGCGCACTCACCGAGGCGTACGAGCGGGTCACCCTCATGGACCGTGACCTGCTGCCCGAGCAGGCGGAGAGCCGCCGGGGCGTACCGCAGGGGCGGCAGTTGCACGTCCTGCTGACCCGGGGCCGGCAGGCGTTCGAGGAGCTGCTGCCCGGGATCTCGGCGGAGCTGAGCGCGCGGGGCGTGCCCACGGTCGACCTGCACGAGCAGGTGCACTGGTACAACAACGGCCACCGGATGCGGCGCGCGCCGTCTCCGCTGTTCGCGCTCGGGGTCAGCCGGCCGCTGCTGGAGCAGGTCGTCCGGGAGCGGGTCGCCGCCCTGCCCGGGGTGCGGATCGTGGCGGGCTGCGAGGTGGAGGGGCTGACCACCACCCTCGACCGGGGACGGGTCACCGGCGTACGGCTGCGCCCCCGCGACGGGGATCCGACCACCGTCGCCGCCGACCTCGTCGTCGACGCCGGCGGCCGGGGCACCCGCAGCCCGGTGTGGCTGGCCGAGCTGGGCTACCGGCCGGCGCCGGAGGAGCGGGTCAAGGTCGGCGTCACCTACCTCACCCGCACCTACCGACGGGAGCCGCACCACCTGGAGGGGCTGCTCGGCGCGCTCACCAACGCCGTGCCCGGCCAGCCCCGGGGCGGCATCGTCGCCGTGCAGGAGCAGGGCCGGTTCGCGGTGGCGCTCAGCGGCATGCTCGGCGAGGAGCCGCCGGCCGACGACGAGGGGATGACCGCCTTCGCCGAGACCCTCGCCGCCCCGCAGATCGCCGACCTGCTGCGTACGGCGCGGCCGGAGAGCCCACCGGCGACGATGAAGTTCCCGGCCAGCGTGCGGCGGCGCTACGAGCGGCTGCGCCGCTTCCCGGCGGGCTACCTGGTGGTGGCCGACGCCGTGTGCAGCTTCAACCCGGTCTACGGGCAGGGCATGACGGTGGCCGCGCTGGAGGCCCTGCTGCTGCGCCGACTGCTGCGGCGGCCGTCCGACCGGCTCGCCCGGCGGTTCTTCCGGGGCGCGGCCCGGCTGATCGAGGGGCCGTGGTCCATCGCGGTCGGCACCGACCTGCGCTTCCCCGAGGTGCCCGGCCGCCGCTCGCCGCGGGTACGCCTGGTCAACGCGTACGTGGGCCGGCTGCACGAGGCGGCGACCCGGGACCCGGCGCTGGGCGCGGCGTTCCTGCGGGTGGTGAACCTCGTCGACCCGCCGACGCGGCTGCTCTCCCCGCCGGTGCTGTTGCGGGTGCTGCGCGGGTCGTCCTACCTGCCCTCGGCCTCGTCCATCGCCCGGTAGATCCGCTGCTCCGACACCGGGTACGGGGTGCCCAGCGCCTGGGCGAAGACGTTCACCCGCAGCTCCTCGACCATCCAGCGGATCTGCCGGACGGCCGTCGACTGCCGGCGCCCCGGGGGCAGCGCGGCGAGCATCTCCTGGTACTCCTTCTGCACCACCGCGACCCGGTCCTGCTGCTGCTTGTCGCGCTGCGGGTTGCCCGGCAGCCGGTCCAGCCGCCGCTCGATCGCGGTGAGATAGCGCAGCAGGTCGGGCAGGCGCGCGTACCCGGTCTCGGTGACGAAGCCCTTGTGCACCAGGCCGTTCAGCTGGGCCCGGATGTCGGCCAGCGCGGCCACCACCGCCAGGTTCCGCGTGGCGCCGAGGCGCTGCTCCACGGCGTACGCGGCGGCGAGCACCCGGCGAACCCGGTCCATGATCTCGACCACGGTGTCCACCAGGTCGGCCCGGACCTTGTCCCGCAGGGCGGCGAAGCCCTCGGCGTCCCAGGCCGGGCCGCCCGCGTCGCCGATCAGCTTGTCGATGGCCGCCCCGGCCGCGTCCGAGATCAGCTCCTGCACGCCGCCGTGCGGGTTGCGGCTCAGCGCCAGCTTCGCCTCGTTGCTCAGCCGCCCCTGGAGGAACTTCGCCGGCGACGGCACGGTCAGCCGCAGCAGCCGCCGCGTGCCCGCCCAGTGCGCGGCCTCCTGCTCGGCGGGCGAGTCGAAGACCTTCACCCCGACGGTGTCGCCCTCGTCGACCAGGGCCGGGTACGCGGTCACCGCGTAGCCGGCGCGGACCTGCTCGATGGTGCGCGGCAGCGTGCCGATGCTCCATTCGCGCAGCCCGGTACGGGCGACGTCGGGTGCGGCGGCGGCCACGACCTGGCGTACCTCCGCCTTGAGCTGGCGTTGCAGGGCCGGCAGGTCCTTGCCCTCGGCGACCGGCTTGTTCTCCTCGTCGAGCACCCGGAAGCGGACCCGTAGGTGCGGCGGCAGCTTCTCCGGCTCCCACGCGTCCCGGGGCACGGTGACGCCCGTCATCCGGCGCAACTGCCGGGTCAGCGCGTCCAGCAGCGGCTCCTCGCCGGCGGGCATCGCGGCGAGCGCCGCGCGGGCGTAGTCCGGCACCGGGACGAAGTTGCGGCGCACCGCCTTGGGCAGCGAGCGGATCAGCGCGATCACCAACTCCTCGCGCAGCCCGGGGACCTGCCAGTCGAAGCTCTCCGCCGGCACCTGGTTGAGCAGGGGCAGCGGGATGTCGACGGTCACGCCGTCGGTCGGGGTGCCCGGCTCGAACCGGTAGGTCAGCGGCAGGGTCACCCCGTCGGCGGACCACTCGTCGGGGTAGTCGGCCTCGTCCACGCCGGTGCGGCCGGCGTTGACCAGCAGCTCCCGGGTGAAGGTGAGCAGGTCGGGCTGCTCCCGGCGGGTCTTCTTCCACCAGGCGTCGAAGTGCCGCCCGGAGACCACGTCGGCAGGGACGCGCGCGTCGTAGAAGTCGAAGACGGTCTGGTCGTCGACGAGGATGTCGCGGCGCCGGGCGCGGTGCTCCAGCTCCTCGATCTCCGCCAGCAGCCGCTGGTTGTCGGCCCAGAAGTGGTGGTGGGTCTGCCAGTCGCCCTCGACGAGGGCGTGCCGGATGAACAGCTCCCGGGACAGCGCCGGGTCGATCCGGCCGAAGTTGACCTTGCGCGAGGTGACAAGCGGGACGCCGTAGAGGGTCACCTTCTCGTAGGCCATCACGGCCGCCTGCTTCTTCTCCCAGTGCGGCTCGCTGTAGCTGCGCTTGACCAGGTGCTGGGCCAGCGGTTCGACCCACTCGGGCTCGACCCGGCCGGCGACCCGACCCCAGAGGCGGGAGGTCTCCACCAGCTCGGCCGCCATCACCCAGCGCGGCGGCTTCTTGAACAGCGCCGAGCCGGGGAAGAGCGCGAACTTGGCGCCCCGGGCGCCCAGGTACTCGTGCTTCTGCGCGTCCTTGAGCCCGACGTGCGACAGCAGGCCGGCCAGCAGGGACTGGTGCACCTTCGGGGTGTCGATCTCCTCCGGCAGGTCCGCGCCACCCCGGCGCCCGCCGCCGTCGCGCGTCGGTCGCCCTTCTTCGGGCGTACGCAGCACCTGGCGCAACTGGCTGACGATGTCCTGCCACTCGCGTACGCGCAGGTAGTTGAGGTATTCGGCCTTGCACATCCGCCGGAACGCGCTGGACGAGAGTTCGCGCTGCTGCTCGCGCAGGTGCCGCCACAGGTTGAGCAGCGACACGAAGTCCGACTCGCGGTCGGTGAACCGGGCGTGCGCCTGGTCGGCCTGGGCCTGCTTGTCGGCGGGCCGCTCGCGCGGGTCCTGGATGGACAGCGCGGCGGCGATCACCATCACCTCGGTGGCGCAGCCGTTGCGCTCGCCCTCGACGACCATCCGGGCCAGCCGCGGGTCGACGGGGAGCTGCGCCAGCCGCCGGCCCAGCGGGGTGAGCCGCTTCGCCGGGTCGGCCTCGGCCGGGTCCAGCGCGCCGAGCTCGTGCAGCAGGTTGACGCCGTCGGCGACGTTGCGCCGGTCCGGCGGGTCGATGAACGGGAACGCGGCGATGTCGCCGAGCCCGATGGAGGTCATCTGGAGGATGACCGAGGCGAGGTTGGTGCGCAGGATCTCCGGGTCGGTGAACTCCGGGCGGGACAGGAAGTCCTGCTCGTCGTAGAGGCGGATGCAGATGCCGTCCGAGGTGCGCCCGCAGCGCCCCTTGCGCTGGTTGGCCGACGCCTGCGAGACCGGCTCGATCGGCAGCCGCTGCACCTTGAGCCGGCTGCTGTAGCGGGAGATGCGGGCCGTGCCCGGGTCCACCACGTACTTGATGCCGGGCACGGTGAGCGAGGTCTCCGCCACGTTGGTGGCGAGCACCACTCGGCGCCCGGCGTGCGGGGCGAAGACCCGGTGCTGCTCGGCGGTGGAGAGCCGGGCGTACAGCGGCAGGATCTCGGTGCCGCGCAGCGCCGGCTTCTTCTCCACCAGCTTGCCCAGCGCGTCGGCGGTGTCGCGGATCTCCCGCTCGCCGCTGAGGAAGACCAGGACGTCGCCGGGGCCCTCGGCGGCCAGTTCCTCGACGGCGTCGCCGATGGCCTGGACCTGGTCGCGGACGTTCTCCTCGTCCTCCCCGTCGTCCTCGCCCTCGGCCACCTCGACCAGCGGCCGGTAACGCACCTCGACCGGGTACGTGCGCCCGGAGACCTCGACCACCGGCGCCGGTACGCCGTCGGGCTCGTCGGCGGTGGGCGGCCCGGCGAAGTGCCGGGCGAACCGCTCGGTCTCGATGGTCGCCGAGGTGATGATCACCTTGAGGTCGGGCCGGCGGGGGAGGAGCTGCCGGAGGTAGCCGAGGATGAAGTCGATGTTGAGGCTGCGCTCGTGCGCCTCGTCGATGATCAGCGTGTCGTACTGGCGCAGCATCCGGTCGGTCTGCAACTCGGCGAGCAGGATGCCGTCGGTCATCAGCTTGACCAGGCTGCGGTCGCTCACCTGGTCGCTGAAGCGCACCTTGTAGCCGACCACGTCGCCCAGCTCGGTGCCGAGCTCCTCGGCGATCCGGTCCGCCACCGTACGCGCGGCCAGCCGGCGCGGCTGGGTGTGCCCGATCAGCCCGGTGATCCCGCGCCCCAGCTCCAGGCAGATCTTCGGCAGCTGGGTGGTCTTGCCGGAGCCGGTCTCGCCGGCCACGATCACCACCTGGTGGTCGCGGATCGCGGCGGCGATGTCGTCCTTGCGCTCGCTGACCGGCAGCTGGGCCGGATAGGTGACCACCGGCACGGCGGCCCGCCGCCTCGCCAGCACCGCCTCGGCCCGCGCCACGTCGGCGGCGATCTCGTCGAGCGCCGACTCCCGGCGCTGCGGGTCGCGCAGCCGGCGCACCCCGTCCAGGCGCCGTTGCAGGCGGCGCTGGTCGCGGAACATCAGGGGACGGAGGCGGCGGTGCAGCTCGCGGACGGGGTCGGTCGCGGCGGGTGCGGCTGGATTCTGCATGTCGTCGCCAAGGATAGGCAGCCGACGGCCGGACCGCCCCCGGGTTACCGCCGCCCCGCCCCGGGCCGCCCGCGCACACGCCCGTCGGCGGCACCCGTCAGGGGGAGCGCGGCGGTGCCGCCTCGGACTAGAGTGGGGCGCCGACCGACCTTGGCCACGGGGGATGGATGACGATGCGGGACACCGACCGGGCCCTGGTGCAGGCAGCCACGGCGGTCGCCAAGCTGCGCTGCCGCAGCGACAACCACACGGTCGCCGCCGCCGCGCGGACCACCGACGGCCGGGTCTTCACCGGGGTCAACGTCTACCACTTCACCGGTGGGCCCTGCGCGGAGGTGGTCGCCGTCGGCGCCGCCGCCACCCAGGGCGTCACCGAGCTGGAGACGATCGTCGCGGTGGGCGACCGGGGGCGCGGGGTCATCCCGCCCTGCGGGCGCTGCCGGCAGGTGCTGCGCGACTACTTCCCCACCGTCCGGGTCATCGTCGGGCCGATGGACGCGCTGCGCGTGGTGCACGTCGCCGAACTGCTGCCGGAGACGTACGTCTGGGCCGACCAGCAGCTAGACGGGCCCGCCGGCCCGCTTCCCGCGCCGCGACCGGCCGACTGACCTCCCGGGCCGTCAGTCGCCGGCGGCGGCCGCCAGGATCGACCGGGGCAGCGGCACGCTCTCGAACCGCACGATGCCCTCCGGCACCATCCAGCTCATCACCTGCACGCCCAGTCGCCCGGCCCGCACGGCCGGGTCGTTGTGGTAAAGCTCTCGGGCCTCCTGCGGGGAGATGGAGAGCACGACGAACCCGCGCAGCCGCTCGTCGTCGGCGTCGACGAAGGGCCCCGCAGCCAGGACGAGCCCCTGTTCCACCAGCCCCGCGTGGTGGGCCAGGTGGGCGTCCTGCAACCGGTCGGCCGCGTCCAGCGGTAGCTGCGGCGCGTCCGTCGGCCGGCTCAGGAGCACCACGGTGTGCTGGTCGAATCGCATGCTGACAACCCTAGGGCGGCCGGGGCCGCCGCCCGACCGGATCCGGCGCTGTCCGCCCTGCTCAACGCCGCCCGGATCGACGACGGCGAGTTAGGCCCGGCCAGGGCGTTCCGCTACGGTAAGGCGACCCTAAGCCCGAACGTGCAGGAGCCTCGTGACCACCCTCGCCACCCGCCCGGCACCTGCCGGCACCCGGCCCCGGGCGCGTGGGGGCCGTCGGCTCGCGGTCACGGTCGCCGCCGCGCTGGTGCTGCTGCTGGCCGTGCTGGCGAGCTTCGCGCTCGGCAGCCGGGCGCTGGCCGTCGACGAGGTGTGGCGCGCGCTGGTCGCCCCGGACGGCGGCGAGGCCGCCACGATCGTGCGGGAACTGCGGATGCCGCGCACCGCGCTGGGCCTCGCCGTCGGGCTGGCGCTCGCCGTCGCCGGTGTCCTCTTCCAGGCCCTCACCCGCAACCCGCTGGCCGAACCGCGGGTCCTCGGCATCAGCGCCGGCGCCTCGTTCGGCGTGGTGCTGGCCATCTCCGTCTTCGGCGTGGGCACGCTGGCCGGGTACGTCTGGTTCGGCATCGCCGGTGCGCTCGGGGCCGGCGTGCTGGTCTTCGCCGTCGCGGCCAAGGCCCGCGAGGGCGCCAGCCCGGTCACCCTCGCGCTGGTCGGCGCGGCCCTCGACGCCAGTCTCGCCTCCGTGGTGTACGCGCTGCTCAGCATGGACGCCCGCACCTTCGAGGAGTACCGCTTCTGGGTGGTCGGCGGGCTGACCGGCCGGGACCTCACGGTGGCCGCCCAGGTGGTGCCGTTCGTGCTCGCCGGGCTGGTCCTGGCCGCCCTCGTCGCCCGGGGCCTGGACGCGCTCGCCCTCGGCGACGACGTGGCCCGGGGCCTCGGGCACCGGATCGGGCTGGTCCGCCTCGGCGGCGGAGTCGCCGCGGTGCTGCTCACCGGGGCGGCCGTCGCCGCCGCCGGGCCGATCGCGTTCGTCGGGCTCGCGGTACCGCACCTGGCCCGCGCCCTGGTCGGCGCCGACCACCGCTGGACCCTCGCGGTCTCGGCGCTGCTCGGGCCCGCGCTGCTGCTCGGCGCCGACGTCGTCGGGCGACTCGTCGCGCCGCCCGGGGAGGTGCCCGCGGGCATCGTCACCGCGCTGATCGGCGCCCCGCTGCTGGCCTTCCTGGTCCGCCGCGCGAAGGTCGTGACGGCGTGAGCGCCCCCACCGCCCCCGCCGCCGGGCGGCCGGCGGGCCGTTTCCGGGTGGGCGTCACCTCGCTGCCGGGGCGGTCGCTCGTGCGGATCGGCCCGGTCAGCGTGCAGGTCCGCCGCCGCTCCGTGCTGGTCGCCGCCGCGCTGGTCGTGCTGCTGCTCGCCGCAGGGGTGCTCAGCCTCTCCCTGGGCACCCCGTACGTCGCCCCGGCCGACGTGCTGCGCGCCCTTTCCGGCGCCGGCACCCCGTACGACCTGGTGGTCCTCGACCTGCGACTGCCCCGGCTGGTGCTGGCCGCGGTGGCCGGCGCGACCTTCGGGGTGGCCGGCACGCTGATCCAGAGCGTGGCCCGCAACCCGCTCGCCAGCCCCGACGTCGTCGGCATCACCCAGGGCGCCGGCCTCGCCGCGACGGTGGCCCTGACGACTGGCGCCGCGGCGGTGCTCGTGGCCCCGGCGGCGCTGCTCGGCGGGCTGGCCGCCGCCGCGCTGCTGTTCCTCCTCGGCGCCCGGCACGGGCTGGCCGCCCAGCGGTTCGTGCTCGCCGGCGTGGCGGTCGCCTTCGCGCTGCGGGCCCTGATCGAGGTCGTCCTGCTCACCGCCGACCCGATCGACGGGCTGCGCGCGCAGATCTGGCTGATCGGCACGCTCGCCGGCAAGGGCTGGAACGAGAGCCTGTGGATCGCCCTCACCCTGGCCGCGCTCCTGCCGGTGCTGGCCTGGGCCGGCTGGGCGCTGAACAGCACCGCCTTGGACGACGACACCGCCCGGGGGATCGGCCTGCGCCCGGTGGCCCGCCGGGTCGGCCTCGCCGGCACCGGGGTGCTGGCCGCCGCGATGGTCACCGCGCAGGTGGGCGCGGTGGACTTCGTGGCCCTCGTCGCCCCGCAGCTGGCCCGGCGGCTGGTCCGCGCCGAGCGCCCGCCGCTGCTCTGCGCCGCGTTGCTCGGCGCCTTGCTGCTGGTGCTGGCCGACCTGGGTGGCCGGCGGCTGTTCGCCCCCACCCAGCTGCCCGCCGGGGTGCTGACCGCCGCCATCGGTGGCCCGTACCTGATCTTCCTGCTGCTCCGCGGCCGGCGGCGGCCCTCGTGATGTCCCACCCTGGCAAGGAGGCGTGATGCTCTCCACCCGCGACCTGGTCGCCGGCTACGACGAGCGGACCGTGCTGGACGGGCTCGACCTGGAGCTGCCCGGCGACGCGTTCACGGTGATCGTCGGGCCGAACGCCTGCGGCAAGTCCACCCTGCTGCGCACCATGGCCCGCCTGCTCACGCCCCGGCGCGGCGCCGTGCTGCTGGACGGCACCGCCATCCGGGACCTGCCGACCCGCGAGCTCGCCCGCCGCCTCGGCGTGCTGCCGCAGAGCCCGCTGGTGCCCGAGGGGGTGACCGTCGCCGACCTGGTCGGCCGGGGCCGGCAGCCGTACCAGCGGTGGTGGCGGCAGTGGTCGGAGTCCGACGGGGCCGCCGTCGACCGGGCCATGGCGCTCGCCGACGTGACGGCGCTGGCGGACCGGCCGGTCGACACCCTCTCCGGGGGCCAGCGGCAGCGTGTCTGGATCGCCATGACCCTCGCCCAGGACACCGAGGCGCTGCTGCTGGACGAGCCCACCACCTTCCTCGACCTCGCCCACCAGGTGGAGGTGCTGGACCTGCTGCACCGGCTGCGCGTCGAGCGGGGCCGGACGGTCGTCGCCGTACTGCACGACCTCAACCAGGCCGCCCGGTACGCCGACCACCTGATCGCCATGCGCTCCGGTGCGGTGGTGGCCGCCGGGCCGCCCCGGGAGATCCTCACCGCCGACCTGGTCCGGGACGTCTTCGGCCTCGACTGCGTGGTCGTGCCCTGCCCGGTGACCGGGGCGCCCCTGGTGGTGCCCGCGCTCACCAGTCCCTCCCTGACCCGCCTGCCCGCCGGGAACGCGGCGACGCCGCTGACCGGCTCGCACCCTTCGAAAGGAATCTGATGCGTCGTCTCGCCGCCGCCCTCACCGCGGCGCTGGCCCTCGGCGTCGGTCTCACCGCCTGCGGTGAGAGCGACCCGGTCGCCGACACCACCACCGGACAGACCCGGGAGATCGTCCACGCCATGGGCACCACCAAGGTGCCGGTGGAGCCCAAGCGCGTCGTCGTGCTCGACACAGACAAGATCGACACAGCCCTGACACTCGGCGTCACACCGGTCGGCGCCGCCACCGCCGGCGAGGCGCGGAGCTGGCCGACCTACTTCGGCGAGGAGAAGCTCGCCGGCATCAAGGAGGTCGGGGTGCTCACCGAGCCCGACCTGGAGGCCATCAACGCCCTCAAGCCGGACCTGATCCTGGGCAGCAAGTTCCGCCAGGAGAAGTTCTACGACGAGCTTGCCGCCATCGCGCCGACCGTCTTCACCGAGAAGGTCGGCATCACCTGGAAGGAGAACTTCCTCTTCGACGGCGCGGCGCTCGGCAAGGAGCAGCAGGCCAAGGACCTGCTGGCCGGGTACGAGACGCGGGCCAGGGAGTTCGGCGGCAAGCTCGGCGACGCCGCCGAGCGCAAGGTCTCCATCGTCCGCTTCATGCCGACCGAGATCCGGGTGTACGGGCCGGACTCGTTCTCCGGCATCGTCATCGGCGACACCGGGCTGGGCCGCCCCGAGCGCCAGCAGCTCACCGGCAAGGAGGACCGGCGGATGGACCGGGTCAGCCCGGAGCGGATCGGCGAGGTCGACGGCGACGTCATCTTCGTCACCGCGTACGGCGAGAAGGCCGCCGCCGAGCAGGCCAAGGTCACCGGCGGGACGCTCTGGAAGGGGCTGTCGGCGGTCAAGGCCGGCAAGTCGCACGTCGTCTCCGACGAGATCTGGATGACGGGCATCGGCATCGGCGCCGCCAACAAGATCCTCGACGACCTGGCCAAGTACCTCACCGCCTGACCCGTGTCGCGCGCGGCAGCCGAGGGCGCCGGTCCGCTCGACCGACCCACCCCGCCCGGCCCCTTCGCGCCCGCCCCGGCCGTTGCGCAGCACCCGGCCGCCGGCCAGCCCCAG